>JAQTNM010000162.1 GCA_028713875.1 Candidatus Omnitrophota bacterium
ATTCTCAGACGCGAATAGTCAAAGAAGCAGCTACAATTTACGTCATTACGTTCCGTAAATTGTCTGCTCATTGAAAAGGAGAGCAATATGCGCGACAAAGTAGAGAAAGCACTGGAGAAGATACGTCCGATGTTAATGGCTGACGGAGGCAACGTGGAGCTGGTTGACGTCACTGGCGACGGAGTGGTTAAATTGAAACTTACCGGCAGCTGCGGGTGCTGCCCGATGAGCCAGATGACGTTAAAGATGGGAGTAGAAAGGATAATCAAGCAGGAGGTGCCCGGGGTAAAAGAAGTCGTCGCTATATAATATGGGACAGGATACCCTTTAGAGTAGATATATAAGATTCCTCCGGAAAGATCTGTTTTTGAATTCTAAAATGGATAAGCTAAAAAGTTTGAAAAAGATGTTTAGGGATATGGGTTCAGCCGTGGTCGCCTATTCCGGAGGCCTTGACAGCACGTTTCTTTTAAGGGTAGCATCAGAAGCCTTGCCAGGCAAGGTCCTGGCGGTTACCGCAGTTTCTTCTACATACCCTCCCGAGGAACTGGATTTTTCACGCCGGATGAGCCAGACATTAGGCGTAAGGCACAAGGTAATTAATACCGAAGAACTGAAAGACAGAAGATTCGTTTCCAATACCGAGAACCGTTGCTATTTCTGCAAGAAAGAGCTCTTTGCCAGATTGTCCGATATTGCCAGAAAGAACAAGCTCAAGTTTGTTTGTGACGCCAGCAACGTATCCGACAATGCGGATTATCGTCCGGGGAATAAAGCCAAAGAGGAATTCGGCATACGTTCGCCGTTGAAAGAAGCTGGTTTTACCAAAGAAGATATCCGTAGAATAAGCAGGAAGCTGGGGCTGCACAGCTGGAATAAGCCGAGCCTGGCATGCCTGGCTTCGCGCATTCCTTACGGGGTAAAGATAACGCCGCGGCTATTGAGCCGTATCCATAAAGCGGAAAGGTTCTTAACTACACTGGGATTCAAGCAGGTAAGACTGCGGCATTATAACGGCCTGTGCCGTATAGAAGTATTTGATAAAGAGATCCCGAAGCTATTGAGAAAACGCGATTTGATAGTAGGCAGATTGAAAGAATTGGGTTACAATTATGTTACGGTTGATCTGGAAGGTTATCGCACCGGAAGCATGAATGAAGTTCTAAGGCGAGGATAATAAAAATGGAAAGAATATACCTGGATTATGCTGCTACTACTCCCTGCGATCCGCGGGTGAGTGAGGCTATGCAGCCTTATTTCTTTGAGAAGTTTGGCAACCCTTCAAGCATCCATTCCTTCGGCCAGGAGGCAAAAAAAGGGATTGAAGATGCCCGCGAAATTACCTCCGGATTCCTGGGCGCCAAACCCGAGGAGATAGTATTTACCAGCGGCGGCACAGAATCCAATAATTCCGCCATTAAAGGCGTAGCTTATGCCCTCAATTCAAAAGGAAACCACATCGTTACCAGCAGCATTGAGCATCACGCTGTCACTGAACCGGCGAAATTCCTGGAGAAACACGGTTTTAAAGTTACTTTTGTGAAGGTGGATAAATACGGCCTGGTTGATCCGCAGGATATCAAGAAGGCGATAACCGATAAGACGATATTGATCTCGGTGATGCATGCCAATAACGAGATAGGCACTATTGAGCCGATCTCAGAAATCGGCAGGATCGCCAGAGAAAAAGATATATATTTTCATACCGATGCCGTGCAGACAGTCGGGCATATACCGGTGGATGTGAATGAGCTGGGTGTTGACCTTTTGTCACTTTCGGCACATAAGTTCTATGGTCCCAAGGGAGTCGGCGCTTTGTATATCAGAAAAGGCACCAGATTAGAGAGGTTTTTGCATGGAGGCGGCCAGGAGAGGAGCCGGCGCGGCTCTACTCATAATACGCCCGGCATCGTGGGTATGGGCAGGGCTTTAGAATTATGCAAAGAGAAGATGCGGGAGGAAGCGCAATTCCAGACGCGGCTGCGGGACAGATTAATTAAGGAATTGCCTGAAAAGATACCGGACATTTACCTTAACGGCCATCCGCAAAAAAGATTGCCGAACAACGTAAATTTTTCCATAAAATATATTGAAGGAGAATCAATTTTGCTCAACCTGGATATGCTGGGTATTGCCGCTTCCACCGGATCTGCCTGTACTTCAGAGTCCCTGGAGCCTTCCCAGGTGCTGCTGGCTATCGGCTTAAGTCATGAGATAGCCCACGGCTCATTAAGATTGACTTTAGGCCGCTGGACCAAGGAAGAGGACATCGATTATCTCCTGGAACATTTGCCGGCAATCGTCCAGAACCTGCGCGCCATGTCTCCCCTATACGAGAAGAAATAAACAGATAAAACCCTGTCCAGAGGACAGGATAAAATTAAACTAAATGCCAGAGGCAGTTTAATTTTAATGCAAGATAAAATATTAGACCTTTTGAAGAAAAAACAGGAATATGTCTCCGGCGAAGATATAAGCCAGCATTTAAAGATAAGCCGGCAGGCATTATGGAAACACATCCACCACCTTAAGGAAGCCGGTTATAACATCGTGGCGGTTCCACATCTGGGTTATAAGCTGGTTTCTTCTCCCGACAGGCTGTTTGTTTCCGAGATAACATCTAAACTGCATACTAAATTTATAGGCAAAAAGATTTACTATTTCGATGAAATAAGCTCTACTATGGATGTCGCCACTGATTTAGGCTTAAAAGGAGCGCCCGAAGGCACGCTGGTTATAGCCGAAGCTCAGACTAAAGGCAGGGGAAGGTTAGGCAGGGGTTGGTCTTCCCCAAAATATAAAGGCATTTATGCGTCGTTCATTTTAAGGCCGAAAATATCTCCGCAGAATGCCGCAATACTTACTTTGCTTACCGCAGTAGGTATCTGCGAAGCGATCAGGGAAATAACGGGGCTGGAAGCGAAGATAAAATGGCCGAATGATATAATGATTTGCGATAAAAAATTAGGCGGGATACTTACGGAGCTTTCCGCGGAGACGGATGAGATCCGTTTTGTAGTTGTGGGCATCGGCATCAACGTCAATAACAACAAGAACAGCTTGATCCCGCACGCGGTTTCCCTGAAGGAACAAAAAGGGCAAAGCTACAGCCGCACGGAAATATTGCAGGAGATATTGCGTAAGATTGAAACTAATTATCTACTTCTGCAGGAGAAAGGCAGTCGCAAGATCATTGATAAATGGCGTCTCCACAATATTAGCTTAGGCAGTAGGGTAAAAGTGAGCTGCCAGGGCCGTGAAGTGGAGGGCCAAGCCGTGGATATAGATATTGACGGCGGTCTTTTAGTAAGAAAAGATTCGGGCCTGACTGAAAAAGTTACTTCAGGCGACGTAACTGCCTGCCGCTAAACCTGCCTCATGAACCTGCCGATTTTCTCGCTTATTTGATATTTTGCTTGAGGGATTTGCTCGCCGCACTCCAAATTTTTTGCCGTGCGCTACGGTTTACTTCGTCGTTCCGATTAGCCTGTATCGGATTAGCAGTTCTGGGCTCCTCGTAAATCCTTGCGCACTTTTGCCAAAAAATTTCTTATGTGGCTCCCAAACCCCTCATCAAAATATCGATAGCTAAAAAACCCTCCTTCGTTCAAAAACCTGATAGGTTCTTGTTGCGAA
>JAQTNM010000163.1 GCA_028713875.1 Candidatus Omnitrophota bacterium
CAAAGGCTTTTTTCGCCACAAATAAGGTCTCTTCTTCTTTAGACGGATCCTGGCAATAAGCCGGATTACAGGCGCCAAGCGCAGAATTCCATACAACAGCCAGTGATAGAATAATCAACGGCCAGAATTTATAGTTTCGGGGTCTGAACATGACTTTTTTGAGTATACTATATCACCGCCCTATTTGCTATTCAATACTTTCTTTAGGAATTGCGCGGTGTACGAATCCTTCTGCCTTATTAATTCTTCGGGGCTGCCGGTTGCCACAACTTCTCCGCCTTTATCTCCGCCTTCGGGCCCCAGGTCTATTATATAATCGGAGCATTTTATTACTTCCAGGTTGTGCTCGATGACAATGACGGTATTGCCTTTGTCCACGAGCCTCTGAAGCACGTTTAAAAGCTTCTGGACATCGGCAAAATGCAGACCGGTTGTCGGTTCATCCAGGATATAGAGGGTTTTGCCTGTAGAACGCCGGCTCAGCTCCGCGGAAAGCTTGATACGCTGGGCCTCTCCTCCCGAAAGGGTAGTAGCGGATTGGCCCAGCTGTATGTAACCTAAGCCGACTTCATAAAGAGTAAGCAGGATGTTCTTAATCCTGGGGATATTGGAAAATAGGTCCAGGCCTTCCTCAACGGTCATATCCAGGACATCGGCTATGGACCTGCCTTTATATTTTACTTCCAGGGTCGCTTCATTAAACCTGCGGCCTTTGCAGACGTCGCATTTTACGTATATATCCGGCAGGAAATGCATCTCAATCTTTTTTATGCCGTCGCCCATACAGGCCTCGCACCTGCCTCCTTTAACGTTAAATGAGAACCTGCCTGCTTTATATCCGGCTGCCCTTGACTGCGGCAGGCTCTGGAATAAATCCCTGATATAAGTATATGCGCCTGTATAAGTAGCGGGGTTTGAGCGCGGGGTCCTGCCTATGGGAGACTGGTCCACTACGATAACCTTATCAATAAATTCTGCGCCGGTTATCCCGCTGCATAATCCGGGCTTTTCTTTGGCATTATACAGCCCCTGGGCGAGAGTACGGTATAATATGTCGTCTATCAAGGTGGATTTACCTGATCCGGAAACGCCGGTTACGCAGATGAATACGCCTAAAGGGAATCCCACGTCTATGTTCTTGAGGTTATGCTCGCAAGCGCCTTTTATTTCCAGGGCCTTGCCGTCATTACGCGTCCTCCTTTTTAAAGGCGTTTCTATGCTCAGTTCTTTCCTCAGATACTTTGCCGTAAGAGAACCGGCGCTCTTAAGCAATTCTTCTTTTGTGCCTGCGAAAACTACCTGTCCGCCCGCTCTTCCTGCGCCCGGGCCAAGGTCTACTATGTAATCCGCAGCCCGGATAGTATATTCATCGTGTTCAACCACGATCAGGGTATTGCCTAAATCCCTCAAAGTTTCTAAAGTGGCGATGAGCTTGGTATTGTCTTTTTGATGCAGACCTATGCTGGGTTCATCCAGTATATACAATACGCCGACTAAACCTGAGCCTACCTGAGTAGCCAGGCGTATCCTCTGGGCCTCGCCTCCGGAAAGGGTGGAACTTTTCCTGTCTAAGGTCAGGTAGTCCAGGCCTACGTCAATGCAGAAATTCAGCCTGCGCTGTATTTCCTTTAAAACCTGTCCGGCGATGATCTTTTCCTGCGGACCCAATTCCAGGTTTTTAAAAAAAACTCCCGCCTCTTTTATGGACATCTGCGTTGCTTCCCATATGTTCTTATCGTTAATGAAAACGGCGAGGCTTTGTTTATTGAGCCGCGCGCCGTTACATCCGGGGCAAGGCAGGCTTGACATGAACTTGGATATCTCTTCTTTCAGGTAATCGCTTTCGGTCTGCCGGAACAGCCTCTCTAAGTGCGGGATAACGCCTTCAAAAGGCTTACCTGCTACCTCCTCGTCAGTGCCGTAAAGCACTGCTTTCTGCACATCCTTGCGCAGTTTTTTAAAGGGGGTATCCAGGTCAAAACGCAGCTTGCGCGACAATTCGCGTATGAGCCAACGGTAATAAAGAATATACCCCCGGCCGCCTCTCTTCCAGGCGGCGATAGCGCCTTCATTTATGGATTTATTTTTATCGGGTATGATCAGGTCCTGGTCAAATTCAAGTTTTGTGCCTAAGCCGTTGCAATCCGGGCAGGCCCCGTACGGCGAATTAAAGGAAAAAATGCGCGGCTGGACTTCCGGATAGCTTATCCCGCATTTTAGGCAGGCATATTTTTCGTTAAAAATCAGATCCGTTCTCTGATTCTCTGGTTCTCTGGTTCTTTGGTTCGCCTTTAGAACTTCAGAACCGGTGAACGAAATAACAATTACGCCCCTGCTCACCTTAAGCGCTGTCTCTACGGAATCAGTAAGCCGTTTTTTTATTCCCGGATTTATAATCAGGCGGTCAACCACCACTTCAATGTCATGCGCCTTGTACCTGTCCAGTTTTATTTTCGCGGGCAGCTCATAAATCCTGCCGTCAACCCGCACCCTGACAAACCCCGCCTTCTGCACTTGAGTAAAGATATCCTGATACTGCCCCTTCCTGCCCCTGACCAGGTTTGCCAGTATGTGGATCTGCGTGCCCTGACTCAAGCGCATTATCCTCTCCACTATCTCCTGGGAACTCTGCCTCTCAATGGGTTGGCCGCACTGGTAACACTTTACCCTGCCGATGCGCGCAA
The DNA here is from genome assembly GCA_028713875.1 of Candidatus Omnitrophota bacterium. Lineage (GTDB taxonomy): Bacteria > Omnitrophota > Gorgyraeia > Gygaellales > Profunditerraquicolaceae > JAQTNM01. Next base: position 2,685 of record JAQTNM010000163.1, read on the forward strand.
AAAGAAGCCGCAAATAATCATATATTTCTGTCTGTGTCCCCACGGTAGAACGGGGATTCCCTCCGGCGGTCCTTTGCTCAATAGCGATAGCCGGAGATAGCCCTTCTATGTATTCTACGTCTGGCTTCTGCAATTGCTCCAAAAACTGGCGGGCATAAGCAGAGAGGCTTTCTACATAACGCCTCTGGCCCTCGGCATATATAGTATCAAAAGCCAGGCTTGATTTACCTGAGCCGGAGAGACCCGTAACAACGATGAGTTTGTTGCGCGGCAAATCCAGGCTTATGTTCTTTAAATTATGCTCTTTGGCACCGCGTATAATGATATGGTCTTCCATTTTTAATTACGCTTGCGGCTGTCATTAATAAGGGCTTTTGCGTGCTCTATATTGTTCCTGGTTGCTTCATCTCCGGGATTTATTAAAATGGCTTTCTCCCACGCAGATATTGCCTTGTCTAAATACCCGGAGTTCGCATATAAGACGCCTAAATTACGCAATGCCTCGACAGAGACGGGATCGATCCTGAGGGCCTGCTTAAATATTGATTCTGCTTTCTGAAGATGCCCTGATTCTGCTAAGATGACCCCTATTTTAACGTACGCGCCTACATCCTCGGGGTTTAACTCCAGGATCTTGTCGCAAAGCAGCAGCGCTTGCCGGTATGATCTTTTGCTCATTAAAAGGTCTGTCAGATTGTTCATCGCCGCCACTGATTCGGGGTTTATTGCGACCGCTCTTTCAAAGGCCTTAGCCGCATTCTCGTCGTCTCCCTGCGTCACGTAGATCACCCCCAGGTTATTCATCGCTTCGTAAGAACGGGGGTTAAAGACCAATGTTTGCTCATACATCCTGACCGCCGTGGATAAGTCGCCTTTCTCCCTGGCCGCGTTTCCCAAAAGCAGGT
>JAQTNM010000164.1 GCA_028713875.1 Candidatus Omnitrophota bacterium
CTTATGCCGCAGGCCTTGCCGGAAAATATAAAAAAGTAGCTTTTATTGCTACCTGCCAGGGCCTGGATAAGGAAATGAAAGAGCGTATTTTAAAACATCGGGGTTGCAGGCCTAAGGATTGGATAACTTTTGAAGAGCCGAAGGGGTTGAAAGCTTTGTTATCCGGTATGGGTAACGCATTTGATTGTATTATTATTGACTGTCTGACTCTTTTGGTTTCCAATCTTATCCTTTCTAAGCATAAGGAGAAGAAAATATTAAATATTGCTGCCGGTATTCTTGAGGAGCTGAAGAAGAAAAAAGCAAAAGCAATCATTGTCTCTAACGAGGTAGGGCTGGGGATAGTGCCGGTAAGTAAATTAGGCCGGGATTTCCGCGATATTGCCGGAAAGGTCAACCAGATAATCGCGCAAGAGGCAGATAAGGTCATTTTTATGGTCGCAGGAGTGCCACTCAAAGTAAAATGAAAAAAATCAAAGATACTATTGTTGGAATCAAAGGGATTGATTATAAGCTGATGGATAAGACCCAGATAAGGCTGGACAGCCTGACTAAACCTCAAGGCAGCCTGGGCAGGTTAGAAGACTTGGCTAAACAGATAGCAGGAATAACTTCCAAAGAGAGCCCTGTCTTGAAGCACAAAGTTATTTTTACCCTTGCCGCCGATCACGGGGTTACCGAAGAAGGGGTAAGCGCTTATCCAAAAGAAGTGACTGCTCAGATGGTTTATAATTTTCTTTCAGGGGGGGCAGGCATAAGCATATTGGCAAATCATGTCGGGGCAAGAGTCATAGTTGTTGATATAGGCGTTGCCGTTGACCTTCAGCCTGAGCCGCGGCTTCTTGTCAAAAAAATAAATTACGGTACAAAAAATATGGCTTGCGGCCAGGCCATGACCAGGGATGAAGCAATAAATTCAATTTCCAGCGGCATAGAGATATTTGAAGAAGAATACGGGAAAGGAATTGATATTGCGGGAACTGGAGAAATGGGGATAGGTAATACTACTGCTGCCAGCGCAATAACCGCTGTTTTTACTAAAAGCGCGGTTGAAGAGGTCTCCGGGAAAGGCGCGGGGTTAGATGATAAAGGGTTAAAAAATAAGATTGACGTCATCAAGAAATCCATAGCCGTAAATAAACCTGATCCGACTGACCCCATAGGCGTATTATCCAAGGTGGGAGGATTTGAGATCGGCGGATTAGCAGGGATAATGATTGCCGCTGCAGCTAGAAAAGTCCCGGTAGTCATTGACGGGTTTATTTCAGGGGCGGCTGCGTTAGTCGCTTATCAGATTGAGCCGAAAGTAAAAGAATACATGATCGCCGCGCATAAATCCGTAGAAAGCGGGCATAAGGTTATTTTAGATTATATCGGCCTGCGGCCGCTGCTTGAGCTGGATTTAAGGCTGGGGGAAGGCACGGGCGCAGCTTTGGGTATAGGGTTAGCTGATGCCGCAATTAAGATTTTAACCCAGATGGCTACTTTTAAGAGTGCCGGTGTCTCGGAAAGGAACAAATAATGGCTTCTTTTTTGCTGGCGCTTCAGTTTTTGACCATCATACCGGTTAAAATAAAAAAAGCCGGCGAACAGGAGATAGCAGCTTCAATGGCATATTTCCCGCTTATCGGCCTGCTTATAGGGGTATTTCTCGCGGGGGTGAATGCTTTATTGTACAATTTAAATTTTTCTTCTTTAGCCTCCAATGTAATCCTGGTGGTAGCTTTAGTCGTTATTACCGCAGGCCTGCATCTGGACGGATTAGCTGATGCCGCAGACGCTTTCTTAAGCAGGAAAAATCAGGAAGAAATGCTGCGGATTATGCACGATTCCCATATCGGGGTAATGGGGGTTTTAAGCCTCATCAGCATTATACTGTTAAAAATAAGCCTTCTTTCATCTCTTAATATAGCCTCGAAAATACCGGCATTGCTTCTAGCGTGCATGTTAAGCCGCTGGTCAGCGGTATGGGCGATGTTTCTATTCCCTTATGCCCGCCGGGAGGGAAAGGCCGGTGTATTTATGCGGGGCATGAATTTAAAGATTCTCATCATTTGCACAATAGTGGCTATCGTATGCGCAGCCTTGATCTGGGGCACAAGAGGTCTGGTCGCGTTATTAATCATTTCCGCCTGTACCTATGCAATCGGAAAATTCTCTGTCAGTAAGATCGGCGGGATAACCGGAGATACACTGGGAGCGACGATCGAATTGACGGAAATAGTTACTTTGTTGGTTATTTGTGCGGCAGGAGGAGGAATATGGATAAGCTAAAGGCAATATCGTCATGGAGCGGCGGAAAAGACAGCTGTCTTGCCTGTTACCGGGCAATGCAGCAGGGTTACGACATAAAGCTGCTTTTAAATTTTATCTCCCGGGAATCAAGACGCGGCTGTTTCCACGGGATAGAAGGCAGGCTGCTGAAGTTCCAGGCGGGTCTGATCGGGATACCATTGGTTCAAAAAGAGGTCAGCCCGGACATGAATAAGTATGAATCGGAATTCAAGGCTGCGGTCACTGAGCTTAGAGGAAAAGATATCGGCTCTATGGTTTTCGGAGATATCTACCTATTAGAACACGAGAGTTGGATTGAGCGCGTCTGCGGCGACTTGAGCATTAATGCCGTAGAGCCGCTCTGGGATAATCCCGTAGAAAGTATCATTGATGAATTTATCAATTCCGGGTTTAAAGCAGTTATTATCAGCTGTAAGGCGGACGTAATGGGTAAAGAGTTCCTTGGCCGCTATATTGATAAAGGGCTGGTAAAGGAACTTAAAAAAAGAGATATTTGCCCCTGCGGGGAGAAAGGAGAGTTCCATACATTGGTGGTTGATGGGCCTATATTCAGTAAGCCGATCAAGATAGTGGAAGCCGAACCCGTAATCAAGGAGGGCTTCTGGAAACATTGGTTCTTGGACATCAAACAATACGCTTAAACTTCTGGAGGTAATAAAACCGGATAGGCGAAGGAAGTCCTGGTTTTTGATCCCAGGCGCTGTCGCGCAACGGTAATGTAAAATCAGTAGGCAGTAGATAATAGGTAGCATATAGGAAATTTATTGTCCATAAAACCTAACTACTGTATTTACGAGCCCGGTCGATCGCCTATTGCAGGTAAGTACTCTCGCAGGAAGAGAAAGGGGAAAATAAAATGCAGCGCAAGATTATCGCAATGGCAATGTTTTTATGTATTCCATCCATGCTCTTTGGAATACCTGACTTTGTTTTTGGTGAAGACGATATAAGCCTGGAAAAAATCGTCGTCACTCCTTCGCGGACTTCAGAGAATATAAAAGGGACAACGAGCGATGTAACTGTTTTTAGAAATGAAGGAATCAAAGAGAGCAATGAAACTGAAGTAAAAGATATAATTAGAGAAACGCTGGGTACGGATGTAGTGCAAACAGGCAGTTTCGGCGGCACAACTTCCGTATTTTTAAGAGGCACAAATTCAGGACAGTCAAGGATCATGATTGATAACGTGCGGGTTTATGATCCGATTGACACCAATGCATCTTATGATATGGCGCACCTTACTATAGATAATGTAGATCGTATAGAGGTAGTCAGG
>JAQTNM010000165.1 GCA_028713875.1 Candidatus Omnitrophota bacterium
CTGCGTCCTCGCTTTTGTATATGCCTCTTGAAGTAGCCAGATAGATACGGTCCGGGTAATCCGGGTCAGTGGAAATACATCTTATGCAAAATGAACCTGTCTCGTTTCGCTCTTCCGGTACCTCTTCCATACTATTGGAGGATTCTACCGCGTGATCCGTAAAAATAATAGCCCAACTTTCTCCTTTATCCCTGCTTTTGAATACGCCTTCATTGGAAGCAATGTAAACAATATCCGAGATTTTTTTATTACAGACTATGGCCAGTATCTGGTTTTTGCCGATCTTGCCTCCCGACTTATGCCAGCTACGGCCTTTGTCTCTGCTTATAAAAAGGCCTGACCTTGTGCCTAAATAAATAACCGAACGAAATGCCACGATTGACGTGCAGTCGTTTTCAAGATAATTTTTGCCTGTAAAAATGCGTCTCCAATATTTACCCTGACTGTCACTGTAGAAAAGCCCGTTACCGGTTGCCGCGTATAAGGCATTTTTATCCTGCTCATCAAACGCAAGAAAGTTAACCGCCCTGTTTTGGCCTTTAACCGACAAAACATTCCTCCAGCTTTGCCCGCTATCTTCGCTTTTAAAAACCGCATTATTTGAGCCGGTACAAATGGACTTAGGGTTACCCGGCTCAACAACAACTACATTAAGATTCAAATTACCCCTACCTATCTCCTCCCAGGTATTCTCTTAAGCTAATAAAACAGTTTTATAATGCAGTATAAATAAACCTGCAGCCAGCAGCATCATAATTTCTTTTTTCATAACCCACCTCCTTTTCTGTCTAAATAGACGCAAAAGGAAAGCGAATCTAACTAAAAATTTTTTAGAGATTGGCTACCGGAAAAACCGGATGGCAAAATATGCTGAGAAATAAATTATGCGGGATTGCTACTAAAGGAAGGGTTTCTAGTTATTTATCCAGAAAGGTTTTTTATCGTTACCGTCAATCAGGCTGAATATCGCTTCCACTATCTTAGAGTCATATTTTGTGCCGCTGCCCTGTTTTAATTCCTCTAAAGCCTTATCCAACCCCAGGGCCTCACGGTAAGGCCGGTGCGAAGTCATGGATTCTAAAACATCGCTTACGGCTAAAATACGCGCCTCCAGGATAACCTTATCCATGCTTAATCCGCGCGGATAGCCTGAGCCGTCAATGCGCTCATGGTGCTGGTATATGGTCTCGGCTAGAGAAAACGGGAATTTCATATCTTTGATAAGGTCATAGCATCTGCTGACATGTTCCTTAACCAATTCGTATTCCAAGTCGCTTAATTTTCCCGGCTTATTCAAAATATCCAGCGGGATACTTATCTTCCCTAAATCATGCAATTCCCCTGCTAACCTTATACCTAGTATGCGGTTCTCATCCCAGCCCAATGCCCGGCCTATTTTTTCCGCAATAATAGCCACATTGCGGTTATGCGTAAAAGTATAAGGGTCGCGCATCTCCAGGGCCTTGGCTAAAACCGTTAAGCCGTTTATGAGCATTTCCAGACGCTCCCTTTCCAGGTTAGCGTAAGCAGTCATATCCCTGGTTACGCCCATTGTGCCGATAATATTACCTGAGCGGTCGTACATCGGCATCTTGGTTGTAATCACCTGGTTCCAGGTGCCGTTGCGCAGGATAGTGCGTTCTATTTTTCCGATTATGGGCTTGCCGGTATTTAAAACATAATTGTCGTCATCAACCATTTTCTGCGCCTGATCCCAGGGGAAAAAATCAAAATCAGTTTTTCCAACAATCTGATCCGGATCTAAACCTGCGCCCTGCGCGTAAAACTTATTTACTTTTACTATGCGATTATTGCGGTCCTTAAAATAAATGGCATCGGGTATGTTGTCCAGAAGGCTCTGCAGGAAATCTTTCTCCAGCGCTAATTTCTCCTCCATCTCCTTATGTTTGGAAATGTTCTCAATTATGCCTTCCACATATTCGCTGTTGCCTTCTTCGGCTACCCGGGATGCGGTTATAGCCACCCATAATTTTTTGCCGGTCTTGTCCTTAAAAAGCGTCTCAAAGAATTTAATACTGCCGTCTCTTTTTAAAATGCTCAAGAATTCTTCTTTATCTTTATATGCAAAAAAGAGGTCGGCAAATTTATCGTTCTTCAGCTCTTTCTTAGAGAAATACGCCAGCATCTGGGCCAATGTGGAATTGGCAAAAAGGAATTTCTCCTCAGGGACAAGCGCGTATTTAAAAAGGCCTATCCCTAAGTGGTCTGCAGTAGATAGATTAATATAAAATGTATCTTTCATATTAACATCAAGTATACCACATATTTATGACAATTCCACAAAATAATTTTTTAGAATTGTAATTTGGGGGACGTTTCTATTTTTCTGCTAATACTGATAGACGCGGCAGGAATAAAAAATAGAAACGTCCCCTATTCTTCTTAGGAGAGATCATCCAGCTCTAAAAGCTCTTCCCTGATCTCCTGGGAAGCTGGGAGGCCTTTTGCACGGTAGATTTCCTGGGCCTGGCGTAAATATTCACGCGCCTTGTGCCTGTATCTCTTCTCTTTATACAGCAAACCCAGATTATAATAGGCGGCAGCCAGCTCAAGCGGGGCTTTTATCTGTTCACAGAGCAATACTGCCTGGTTAAAATACTTCTCTGCTTCATTAAGGTTGCCGATTTCCACGTATAACTCACCGATCATGTTGTAATCGCTGGCCTCGCTCGGCTTGTTTCCGTGTAGCTGGTCTATCTTCAAACCCTTGAAATAACAATCCAGCGCTTTCTGGTACTCTTTCTCCGACAGATGTATTTCCCCAAGGTTAAAGTAATAATCGCTTAATTCACCTTTTACTTTCAATTTCTCAAATAACGACCGGCTCTTGCGATAGAATCCTTCTGCTGCGCTCAAATCATCTTTGTCGCTGAACAGCAAGCCCATATCAAAATAATCGCAGGCTAAATTATAACGGTGCGCGTAAGAAGCTTTGCGCTCAAGATTAATCTGGGAGCTTTTGGTGAGCAACTCCAGGGCCTTATCATATTCTTCTTTATCCATATGCCAGACTGCCATTTTTCTTAAAGTTATGGCTTCGTTCAAACTATCGTGGTTAGACCTGGCTAAAGTTATTGCCTGGTTATAAAAATCAAGTGCCTTCGCATATTCTCCCAGGCCCTGATAGATCCAGCCGATACCGACATAAGCCGAAGCAAGGTTTTTCTTATCGCGCCTGGCCTGGCTGTGCAGGGCATATTCAAAATAGTATTTTAAGGCATCATCGGGCTGTCCTAATCTCTGATAAACATCCCCCAGCAAAGGATATGCTGCCAGAAAAGAAGGCTCTTTATTAAGGATGCGGTCTAAAATAGAAATCGTCTGCGCATTTTGGCCTTTTAAGAATGCGTTTTTGGCTTTTGTGAACAAATAGTAAGTCCCGGGATTTATTGTCGGTAGCCATAGGTACAGACACATGCCCAGCGATATGACAGATATTGCCAATAGCGCCTTAAGCACTGACCTTTTCGATAAAAAGACCTTAGGTCTACTTACAGGTATCTGTATCTTTTGTTGTTTTCTAAACAGT
>JAQTNM010000166.1 GCA_028713875.1 Candidatus Omnitrophota bacterium
GGGGCCTTGAGCACGATCAGCACGGTCTTTTCCATCTCCGGGGCTCTTTTATATTATAAGTTCAGCCAGAAGATAAATATAAAAAAGTGGCTGTATTTTTCCGTATTTTTAGGCGCCTTTACTACTTTAAGCTATCTGCATTATACGCCGCTAACGGCGGTTATTTACGAGGTGCTCTATAGTTTCATCGGGATGTTCATTTTCCTTATGGTCATGGATTTTATGGCCAGGAAAAGCATCAGGGGCCTGGAGGCCACTTCATTCGCCCTGCTTTGCAGCGTAAGCAATATGGCCCTCATAGCAAGCAATCTTTCCGGAGCTTTTTTATTGCCTGCCCTGGGGCTTAAATGGCTGATAGTCTTATCGGCCGCCACCAGTTTTCTATGCTTATTTTTGATCAATAAGATAGACTAAAAAGGGGGCGTCAAATAAATTCTGTAAATTCAATCACTTAGAAATCCCGGCCCGGGAATTTTACTTGAATTTTTGCTAAAATGCGCTTATAATGAATGACTATGTTTAAGACGCTTGAGCCGTATGTATTAACTTTTATCCAGATTTTTGTAGCCGTGGATTCCCTGGGCAATATCCCTTTATTCATATCCCTGATAGAGGGGGTAGGCAAAAAACACAGGCATAAGATTATCATTGAATCCGTTACTACGGCTACGGTTATGGCTGTCCTGTTTTTACTCATCGGTAAATGGATATTGAGATTTATCGGGGTGACCATACCTGATTTTCAGGTTGCCGGCGGGGTGCTTTTATTTGTCATTGCGCTGCGGCTGCTTCTGCCCGGGACTACGCGCCACTTTTTATCCGACGGGCACAACAAGGAAATAGGGGTTTTCCCTCTGGGCACGCCTCTTATTACAGGCCCTGCCGTTTTGACCACGACCCTGATTATGCTGGATACCTTTGGGCCCGGGCCCACTTTAGTATCCCTGGTTCTTAACATGCTTATCGTCTGGTTTACTCTGGTGAAAGCCGACGGGATCATGAAAATAATGGGAGTAAGCGGGACCCGCGCCTTTGCCAAGATTATGTATATCCTGCTTGCCGCCATAGGCGTGATGATGGTCAGGCGCGGGATAATGGGGATATTTTCAATATGACGAGAAAGGTTTTGACTTTTGTTATGGCAGGAGGCAAGGGCGAGCGGCTCTGGCCCCTTACCAAGGACCGCACCAAGCCCGCAGTTCCCTTCGGCGGGATATACCGGATAATTGATTTTTCGCTGAGCAACTGCATTAATTCGGGCCTGCGCAAAGTTTATGTCCTGACCCAGTATAAATCCGCCTCTTTACACCGGCATATCCGTCTGGGTTGGAACATCCTGGCTTCGGAATTAGGGGAATACATGGAGTTGCTGCCGGCGCAACAGAGGGTCGGAGATACCTGGTATCTGGGTACGGCCGATGCCATTTACCAGAATCTTTATACGTTAGAGCTGGATAAGCCGGATGAGGTATTGATCCTGGCCGGAGACCATATTTATAAAATGAATTATTATAATATGATAGATTACCATCGTCAGGTGGAAGCGGACTTGACCGTAGCCGTAGTAGAGATGGAAAAAGAAAAATCACCGCATATGGGAGTGGTGGAAGTGGACAGTATAGGCAGGGTCAACGGATTCCAGGAGAAACCGGCAAGCCCCAAGACCATACCGGCTCAGCCCGACAAAATATACGCCTCCATGGGCATATATATTTTTAAAAGCGGCGTGCTGGAGATGGAATTGCAGGAAGACGCCAAGAAGCATAACTCTACCCATGATTTCGGAAAAGACATCATACCGCAGATGCTCAAAAAGGGCTTGAAAGTGGCCGCTTACAATTTTATCGACGAGAATAAGAAAGAGGCCAAGTATTGGCGGGATATAGGCACCATCGATGCTTACTATGAGGCGAATATGGACCTGGTCCAGGTGGATCCGGTATTCAACCTTTACGACCGGGAATGGCCCGTAAGGACTTACCAGGAGCAATTTCCTCCCGTAAAGACGGTTTTTGCCGGAGAGGAGATCACCGGCCGCGTGGGCCTGATGCTGGATTCCCTGGTTTCCGGAGGATGCATTATCAGCGGCGGCAGGGTGCAGCGCTCCATACTTTCCCCGAACGTCAGGATCAACAGCTATTCGCAGGTTTATGAGTCTATGCTTATGGAAGGCGTAAATGTGGGCAGGTATGCCAAAATCAAAAGGGCAATTATAGATAAGGACGTGGATATACCCGCCGGGACAGTCATCGGTTATGATCTGGCAGAAGATAAGAAAAAATTCTTTGTCAGCGAAAGCGGAATTGTAGTCGTAGCCAAGGGGACGGAAATTAAGTAGGTAGTATGTAGTAGACAGTATGTAGGGTGATGGGCAGGGTGATGATAAGAAAAGCCAAAATAGAGGACGTAAAGCAGATACAGTCCTTGATCAATCATTTCGCCAAACAGGACATCATGCTGCCGCGCTCCCTGAATGAAATTTACGACAATATCAGGGATTTCTGGGTCTTTGAAGATAAACATAAGGTGACCGGCTGCTGCGCTTTGCATGTCTGCTGGCAGGATCTGACAGAGATAAAATCGCTTGCCGTGGATAAATCCAGGCAGGGTATGGGCATAGGCAGGAAACTGGTTGAGGCCTGTATTGCCGAGGCCGGGGAAATGGGGGCTGCCAAGATATTTGTGCTTACCTATCAACCGCGGTTCTTTAAAAAATTCGGCTTTAAAAAAACCAGCACCGCATCCCTGCCGCATAAGGTATGGGCGGAATGCATAAACTGCCCTAAATTCCCGCATTGCCAGGAAACTGCCATGGTCAAGAGAATATAAAAGTAGGTAGCATGTAGTAGACAGCAGGCAGGGAAAAACAAAAGCGCTAGTTAAAATATAAAAGCATAAAGAGACAAAGGAGTATAAAAATGGATTATTTGCTTACCGAAGAGCAGAAAATGATAAGAGAACTCGCGCATAAAATTGCCGAGGAAAAAATCAGGCCGGTGGCGGCAAAATACGACCAGAGCGAGGAATACCCCTGGGATATTATAAAGGTAATCGCCGAGAGCGACCTTTTCGGTTTGTTCATACCCCCCGAGTACGGGGGCTTAAGCGTGAATATAATGAACCTGTGCCTGGCCACCGAAGAATTCTCCCGCGCCTGCGGGGGGATCGCGGTTTGCTATGCGGCTTCTGCCCTCGGCACATTCCCCATTGTTTTATTCGGCAATGAAGAACAAAAAAAGAAATATCTGCCGGACCTGGCAAAGGGCAAGAAAGTAGCGGCCTTTGCCATTACCGAGCCGGAAGCAGGGTCTGATGCCTCAGCCATAAAAACTACGGCGGTAAAAAAAGGCGATCATTATGTCTTAAACGGCCTGAAGCATTTTATTACTAACGGAGGGGATGCCGAAATTTACGTAGTTATCACTATGACCGATAAGACAAAGGGCGCGCGCGGGGCATCTGCTTTTATCGTTGAGAAAGGCACGCCCGGATTTACTTTCGGCAAAAAAGAAGAGAAATTCGGCAT
>JAQTNM010000167.1 GCA_028713875.1 Candidatus Omnitrophota bacterium
CGTAACTCAACCCCGCAAGCTCCCTGCCCGGTATCTCTCTGATAAGCTCGTATTCTGTAATGCCTGTCTCTGCGCTGAACTTTGATAATAAGGCGCTGGCTACGATCAAATTACCTTTGCCGGTCTTAATATATGAATATTTGAATTGCGGATGCACTGCCACGGCTACGTTGGCAAGCAGGGTCCAGGGCGTAGTTGTCCAGATAACCAGGTAAGTATCGTCTAAATAATCCTTATGCGGCTCTGCCTTAAATTTAACGTATATAGACGGCGAAGAATGGTCTTCATACTCAACCTCTGCCTCAGCCAGGGCGGTCTCGCAGGTCGGGCACCAGTTTACCGGTTTTAATCCCCTGTAGATATATCCTTTCTTCGCTAAAACATTGAATGAGTTGACTATTGTTTCTTCATACCCGGGGTTTAAGGTAAGATATGGATTTTCCCAGTCTCCGAATACGCCTAAACGCTGGAATTCTTTTTTCTGGATAGCCACGTATTTAAGAGCATAGTCATAAGCTTTTTTGCGGAATTCCAGCTGCGCTATCTGGTGTTTTTTCATGCCTAATTCCTTGAACAACTGATGCTCCACCGGCAGGCCGTGACAGTCCCATCCCGGCACATAAGGAGAATCAAAGCCCGACATAGTCCTGTATTTTACGATAATATCTTTTAAGGTTTTGTTTAAGGCATGGCCTATGTGGATATCGCCGTTGGCATAGGGCGGGCCGTCATGGAGGACATATTTAGGCTTGCCTGCGGACTTCTGACGCAGGAGCCGGTAGATATCCTTTTCCTGCCAGGCCTCCAGGAAGTGCGGCTCCTTTTTGGAAAGCTCTGCCTTCATTGAAAAATCAGTCCTAGGCAGGTTCAAAGTGTTTTTATAATCCGGGTTATTTGACATATTTTCCGATAATGATATCCAGGTCTTTTTTAACCTTTGGGCTGATGAGCCTGCGGTCGGTGACGATCGCGTATTTCAGGGCGTCTTTACAGGGACAGGTCCTTTCCTGCGGTATATTTTTTATGACCGCAGAAAGTATCTTCTTGGAATTCTCAATATTCCTTCCGAGGTTCTGGATGACCATCTCAATAGTTACGCTTTCGTGCTGCGGATGCCAGCAGTCATAATCGGTTACTGCCGCCAGCGTCGCATAGCAAATCTCGGCCTCCCTGGACAACTTGGCTTCCGCAAAATTCGTCATCCCGATTATGTCCATGCCCCAGCTGCGGTAAAGATTGGATTCAGCCAGCGTAGAAAATGCCGGCCCTTCCATATTTATGTAGGTGCCCTGCGGATGCATGCGTAACCCTAACCCGCTTCCTGCCTTATAAAGAAGCCCGCTTATTTCTTTACAGACAGGGTGCGAAAATTCAATATGCGCTACCATATCATTAAAGAAACTCATCTCCCGGGCATAGTTGGTCCTGTCTACAAACTGGTCCACCACTACAAAATCCATAGGTCTTAGCTCTTCCTTGAGGCTTCCGCAGGCGCTGACCGAGATGATCCTGTCTACCCCCAGTTTTTTCATCCCGTAAATGTTAGCCCGGTAATCTATGTGACCGGGAGGTATGCGGTGGCCGATGCCATGCCTGGGCAGAAAGACAACTTCTTTGCCTTCCAGCCTTCCCGATATGAATTTCCCCGACGGCCTGCCGAAAGGCGTCTTGACCGTTAACTCTTTTTGATGAGTGAGGCCTTCTATTTTATATAAACCGCTTCCGCCGATTATCCCTATTTTAGCCATTTTACCTTATCCCCCTTTGGATAATTCCTCTGCCCGTCCCAGCGCAGCTTTGACCGCTTCTTCCAGGGATCCGCCGTTATGCAGGACCGCTAATGCTGCCTCGGTAGTGCCGCCCCTGGAAGCCACCTGCTGCCTTAATTCCGCGGGAGAAGATTTTGTTTTCATGAGCAGGCCCACGCTGCTGTTTCCGGTATTTACGGCTAAAAATTCTGCCTGCTCTTTTGAAAAACCGATGGCCTGCGCTGCCTGTTTAAGCTGAGGGATAAAGAAGTCTTTGACAAACTTCCGGACAGCGTTTATATCTGCCGTTTCTATATTATGGGACTCAAGCATGTCGTAGCAGTAGCCCGGCCCGCTGCCTGAAATTGCCGTAGCCGCATTCATCATTTTCTCTTCTATCCTGATAGTCTCTCCGAGATACAAAAATAAATCCTGGGCAAAATCAAAATCTTCCTCGGTGGAATACCTGCCTCTTGACAGACAAGTAGTGCCCTCTCCTATTTTTGCCGGCATATTCGGCATTGCCCGGATGACCCTGACTATGCCTAAGGCCTTTTCAATATATTCCGTGCTTATGCCTGCGGCAATGGAAATGATTAACCTGTCGTTTATTACCGGCTTGACCTCATCTAGAACAGCGTCAATTTCCTGCGGCTTTACCGCCAGTATAACTGTATTAACCCTGTTTACCAAATCCGCAATGCCGCAGGCCCCCCGTATATCCCCGGGGAGATTGCCAAGCTTAGAGTTATCTTTATCAAAAACATGTATCTGGTAGTCTGCTTTCAGCTGATAGGCCATGCTTGAGCCCATATTCCCGAAACCGATTATCCCGATTCTCCTGTTCATTCTACCCCCTCGAATATTGCCCGGCCTAACCTGACCAGGCTCGCTCCCTCTTCTATCGCCGCCTCAAAATCATCGCTCATGCCCATTGAGAGTATGGTTAATGGGTGGCTGGTTAATTGGTTGATTTGATCTTTCATTTCTCTTAAGGCCCTAAAATATGGCCGCGCCTCCTCGGGATTATCAACCCGGGGCGCGATGGTCATAAGCCCGGTGACATTTATGTTTTTAAGCTGGGTCAGTTCTCTTACTGCCTCTGCCGCTTCTTCGGGCTTGAAGCCGAATTTAGTGGCCTCTTCTGATGTTTTAACCTCAATGAGTATATCCTGTACTTTATTTAGGCGCTGGGATTGTTTATTGATTTCCCGCCCCAGGCGCAGGCTATCCACGGAATGTATCAGGTCAAATATCTTCAGGGCTTCTTTTACTTTATTGGTCTGCAGATGGCCGACCATATGCCACCTGATAGTTCGCAAGTTCGCGGGTTCGTGAGTTCTGCGGTTCGTCGCCAGTTCGCTGTATTTCAAAAGAGCTTCCTGGACTTTATTCTCTCCGATATCGGATATCCCCGCTGCTATCGCCTGCCTTATCTCATCAATGTTCCTGCCTTTAGTTACTGCAACAACGGTTATCTGGCGCGGATCTCTGCCGACCTGAGAGCAGGCTTGCGCAATACGCTCCTTTATATTAAGGATATTGTCTCTAATCATGGCAGCTTGAATTGAACCATTATATTATACATAACAAAAGTCAGCGGTCAACTACTCTATCTTTATCCTGCCTTTAAAATAGTTCTTGTAGAGTCCCGGTTTTAAATACTTATCCGCGATGCCGCCATAACGGAGTATGTAACTTTTAGAATCCAGGAAGGTAGCTTTTGAA
>JAQTNM010000168.1 GCA_028713875.1 Candidatus Omnitrophota bacterium
TGCGAATATACGGGAAATCTTTTGTCTTAACGAACCGCTCGTCCAGAATATCGATTTTATTTCGGAATTACGCGTTACCACCTGGGGTTTCGGCAAACACGAAAATAGCTATTGGGAACACCCCTACTTTCCTCTCAAGGAAACCTCGGAGGATACGCCCGGGTTAGTTTATGCGCGCTTAAAAAAATTAAATTCTTTCTATCTGGTCTTTAACACCGGTGACGCTGACTCAAAAATGATGTTTTCCCGCTTGCGTGCGCTGTTATCAAAAAACAAATCCGAGATGCAGTTGATCGGCCGCTTTACCGGCAATACGGAATCAAGGCAATTTGAGCTATACCGGGTCACCAGGCGCAATGACCCCATAGTCAAAGATATCGATGCCCCCAGCCCGTAATTCCGCAGGGTTGTGACGGCTGCTCGGCGAATGACCACTACGCATGAATAAAACTGAGATGATAAGGACCGTCGCATTATTCTTGATCTTTACCTATTTTTTAATAGGCGCTTCGTTATTTCTGGACAAGCTGGAATTGAACAATGACGAGGCTACCATAGGGATGGCGGCCTTATGCCTGATCACGCCGGAGGCCCCGACGTACCGGTCGAGATTAATGCATGGCGGATGCGCGATCTCTTCTGAGCACAAAGGGGCCGTGGCCAGCTTTCCTGCAGCGCTGGTCTTACTGCTGTTCGGCAAAAGCGTTTTTAACTTCCGCTTTGTCCAGGTCTTATTCTCTCTCGGGAGCCTTGCCTGTATTTATTACGTCTGCAGCCGCCATCTCGGCAGAATGGCGGGAATGTTCACGGTCTTTTTGCTGGCGGTCAATTCTACGTTTATCAGAGTGACCCGTATCGGAAACATGAAAGACGAAGTTATACAGATCTTTCTCTTCTGGCTCGGCCTGGCCCTTATACAGTTGTTTCTTGAACGCAAGAAAAGGTTTTTTTTATCTACTGCCGCTTTTATCTTCGGCGTCGCATTATGGCAAAAACTTATGTTCCTGGGGTACCTTCTCGGGTTCCTGGCGGCATTCTTGGTTTTCGGCAGAAAAAGTTACCAATTTCTGAAAACGAGGATATTCAAGGCACGGCGCGATATCGCGGTCTTTGCCGCGGCGTTTGCGGCCGGGTGCGCCCCCTTATTAGTCTACAATATTTGCCATCGTTGGCCGACCATCGCCGACATATTCGGCAGTTTCGACGGCCCCAGCGCGCGTGCGCATGCCGAAGGTTGGAATAATTTGAACTTCCTGCATAATCTGGCCCTGAGGTTCCATGGTTTAAACAAGATGCTTGGAGGAAACAATGTCCCTGACGCGATGTTTTCACGCGGCAATGCCTTCAACCTCCTGTTTTTCTATATAGCGCTGGGCGCCGTGCTCCTGTACCTGTTCCTGGGGAAGAAAAACCCCATAGCGAAAAATAAAGTCTGGTTTTTATTGATCAGTTATTCGGCCCTATTGCTCCTCAGCGCTTTTATCCCCGACAGCGGGGCCTTTGACCCCTCCCACGTCATCATCCTCCTGCCGGCCATCCAAATAGTGCAGGCGATATTCCTGAGTCTGGTCATTATCTATGCGGCAAGGCGGGCCTGGGCATATCTGATAATCGCATCGATGCTTCTCCCGTATTCCTATAGCGAATTCGTCATCATCAAGAATATCCTGCTCTTCCAGAAGAACGGAAAGATCGTCAGCCTTTCGTTTACCAGGAGGCTTGTCGGGTATCTTGAAAAACAAAACATAAAAGAGGTCTTCTGCTTTGACAACCGGCTGCTCGCCTCAATAGACTTCCTGTCGGAGCTCAGGATCATCACCTGGGGCTTCAATGTCTCCGAAAATGATTTTTGGGGGCACCCCCTCTACGCTACGGGCGTGCCCGGCCACATGAAGATCACCGTCGAATCGGTATACGAATACCAGCTGAAAGGCATGAACCCGTTTTATATGATCAGGAACAGGTATAATGATTTTTCAGAAAGCGGGTTTCAACGCCTGAAAAAACTGATCGAAAGGGACCATAAACAGTTGACTTTGATGGAAGTCTTTACGAATGAGGTGAAAAATCTGTACCTGGAAATATACCGCGTTCAGGACCATGCCGGCGCCGGCCTATAAAACCCCATGAAAAACCTCATCAAGAACGCCCTGCTGGCGCTGATCAGCCTCTTTGCCGCCCTTGCGGCCATCGAAACGGTCCTGTATGTTTCGGGCAAGATCTATCATGCCTACAGGATCGATGCGGGGCCTGACCGGCTTCAAGACGGGGACACGGTCAGGGTCCTGTGCATCGGCGATTCGTTCACCTTCGGGGCCGGCGCTGAAAAAGGCCGCTCATATCCCGAGCAATTGGAAATACTGATGCGGGACAAAAAAATGAATGACAGATTTTCCGTATTTAACGCAGGGATATGCGGAGCGACTTCATCGTTATTAGTAAAAAACCTGGAAGAAAACCTGCGGAGATACTCCCCTGATATCCTCATCGTTCTTATCGGATGCAACGAAACGGTGGACATGTTCCTGCAGGAAACGGATTATTTCCGGTTTAAGAAAGGGCGTTCCAATCGCATGCGTGTGCTGGAAAATTTTTCCGATTTACGGGTAGCCAAATTATTTAAAAGGGGCCTGGAGGGATTGGCGGTAACCATCTGGAAACACAGGCTGGGCGCTCAATGCAACGATGATAAGAGCCGGCGGGCGTCAGAGCAAAAACACCGGCAGGCCTTAAGTATCGATGGGCAAAAAACCGGTGAATTTTACCGCCTTATCAGGTCCGGCAAGGGCTACCTTAACGAACATAGTTCCGATGTCACTCTGGCTGCCGAAGAATACAAGAAAGCCATTCAGATAATGCCGGACAACGAAGAAGGGTACCTGTGCCTGGCCCAGACTTACCTGCATCTGAATAAATTGGACTTAGCGCTTGCCCAGCTTGAAACGGCAAAAAGGTTAAACCCGCATAACCAAGAGCTGTTCGCGCAGTTATGGGTCCTCTATTACCGCATGGGAAAGGCCGATCTGGCGAGGGATGCGCTGGAAAGATACCTGTGTTTATCCCCGCTTGAGATACGGAAATATTTGCCGTTGCTCAACAACGGCTTTCCTCCCATATCCGATACGGAAACATTCGAAAAGGCGCTTTTTCATAATTTAAAAAAGATCGCCGATGAGGCAAGGAGGAGAAAGATAAAAGTGGTCCTGATGAATTATCCCGGCCACGAATGGCCGGCATTAGAGAAGTTTACCGGAGAAAACGGCATTCCTTTTATCGACCAGCGGTTATCATTTAAGGAACTGGAGCTTCGGGAAGGCTACCAAAAAAACGATTATTTTGCCGAGGACGGCCATTGCAAAAACAAAGGTTACGCCGTCATGGCGGAGAATGTTTTTAACCTCATAAAAGAAATGTTTGACGGCACTGCGGAGGGACGTAGAGGAAAACGGCAAGCGATTCAAA
>JAQTNM010000169.1 GCA_028713875.1 Candidatus Omnitrophota bacterium
TCTCTATGCCATGGACGGCCTGCGCGAAGGTATATCTTTACGCGCATATGGCCAGCGCGACCCTTTAATTGAGTATAAGCGCGAGGCGTTTGAGATGTTTTCTCAAATGATCTCCAGCATAGAAGAATCGGCGGTTGAGGCGATTTTTAAATTAGAACCGGTAAAGCCTGCGCAGTTCCAGGGCGTTTTCCGTTCCGTAGCCCAGGAATTCCTGCATCCGGAGGTCAGTAAATTCGAGAGCCCTTCCCGTACAGAAGAATATCCCGGCATAGAAGCGCCTTCAGCAAAATCCGGCGTTCCAGCGCAAAAAATATCACAGCCCAAAGTCGGCAGAAACGACCCTTGCCCGTGCGGTTCCGGAAAAAAATATAAAAAATGCCACGGCAGGTAAATCAGTTATCCATCCGCAAAGCATCATTTCTGTCAATCCTCTCCGGTATCTTATCAGCCCTGCCTTACACAAACGGCAATCTTTGGATTTTTGCCTGGATAGGTTTTGTGCCTTTATTTTTTGCGCTGCGGGGTAGAAGCAGGGCCCAGGCGTTCCTGCTTTCTTTTTTGGCCGGGATAATTTTCTGGTCAGGGACTGTCTGGTGGTTAGTCCATGTTACGCTGGCCGGGACCATACTCCTGATTTTATATCTGTCTCTATATTTCGGCCTCTTCGGTCTATTGACTTCCCCCTACCTACTACCTACTACCTACTGTTTACTTTTTCTTCCCTCCACATGGGTTTTACTGGAGTACCTACGTTCCCGCATCTTGAGCGGATTCCCCTGGGCGCTTTTAGGCTATTCGCAATATCTTAACCTGCCTGTGATCCAGGCCGCGGATATCACCGGAGCATGGGGCATATCTTTCCTCATCGTGTTGGTTAACGCGGCAATTTATTTAGCGCTGCTAAGGAAGCAAAAGAGCGCGGTTATTTTATCCATTTTGTGCTTATTATTAAGTTTAGGTTACGGTTATTATAAGATAGGTTATTTTTCAGAGAATACAGGGTCAGGCACGCTTAAGATTTCAGCCGTGCAGGGTAATATAGCCCAGGATCTAAAATGGGAGGGGGCTTACCGTGATTTTATCATGGGCAGATATATAGACTTGACGCTTCAGGCGGCAAGAGATAATCCGGACTTGATTATCTGGCCGGAGGCTTCCCTGCCAGTGGTTTTGGAAGAGGAGCCATTTTATTATGAAAGAGTAAAAAACCTGACAAGGCAGATTGGAATCCCGATCCTTTTGGGCGCCGTGACTTTAAGGAACGGGAATTATTATAACAGCGCTATTTTAGTCTCTGCGCAGGGTAATAGTTCAGGCATGTATGATAAAGTCCACCTCGTCCCTTTTGGCGAATACATCCCTTTAAGAAAAATCCTGGGTTTTCTGGAGACGATTGCGCCGATCGGGGATATCACCCCCGGCAAAGAGTATAAAGTTTTTGAGAACCCGGTCAAATTCTCGGTGCTGATCTGCTTTGAAGACCTTTTCCCTGAGTTATCGCGCAGGTTTGTCAGGGAAGGCGCGCAGGTCCTGGTCAATATAACCAATGATGCCTGGTATAAAAAGAGCCCCGCTGCCTATCAGCATCTTGCGGCATCGGTTTTAAGGGCGGTGGAAAACCGCGTATCGCTGGTGCGTTCGGCGAATACCGGGGTCTCCTGCTTCATCGCTCAAAACGGATATATCACTTCTTATGTCAAAGATAAACCGGGCAATACTATATTCGTCAGCGGATATAGTACGCGGGATATTTACGCAGGTAAAAAAGAGCCGGGTTTTTATACTCTCCACGGAGACGTTTTTATTTTGTTGTTGTTTATTCTTGAGGCGTATATTATATTCCGGAGGCGCCGGATATGAAAAAGCTGCTTTTATTTTTATTGTTGTTTCTGGCGGCTTACCTGTCCGCGAGCCTTTATTTTTCAGATAAGAAGTATTTCCTATGCCCAATAAAATATAGCGGCGATATACTCGTCCGTTCTGATTCACAGGGTGACGGATTTTTTGGCGCTGCGCGTAACGGCAACAGGACGCACCGCGGGCTTGACCTGCTTGCGGAAGTGGGGGCCCCCGTGTTTGCCAGCCGTTTGGGGATGGTCGTTGTATCCACAAACGAGAGAAACGGAATGGGCCGGTATGTGATTATCAGGCATCTGGGGAATTTGACTACGCTATACGGCCACCTTTCCGAGGTCTATGTGCATAAGTATCAACTCGTGCGTCAGGGCGCGCTTATCGGCAGGACAGGCAAGACCGGCAATGCCCGCTCCCGGGCAATGCAGCCGCATCTGCATTTTGAAGTCAAGAAGAACGGCGTCCCCCAGGACCCCATGGATTATTTAAAATAATGTTCAATATAATTGTATTGGGGGTTACCAGTTTATTGACGGATATATCCAGCGAAATGATATATCCGATACTGCCGGTTTTCCTGGTGGTCCAGCTGGGCGCCAGCCCCGCCATACTCGGTCTTATTGAAGGAATTGCCGAGAGTTTAGCCAGCCTGCTTAAGGTGTTCTCCGGTTATTTTTCCGATAAAACCAGGTCCCGCAAGCCCTTTGCCATATTCGGATATGCATCTTCCGGAGTGGGGAAAATTTTTCTATTTATAGCTACGAACTGGCTGTATGTCCTGGCTGGCAGGGTAATTGACCGTTTTGGAAAAGGCCTGCGCGTTGCTCCTCGCGATGCGCTTATCGCCGAGAGCGCTAAAGAGAACAAAAGAGGCGCTGCTTTTGGTTTGCACCGGGCTATGGATACAGCCGGCGCATGCATAGGAGTTATCCTGGCTTATTTTATAATCACGCATTTCAAGGACAGTTTTAAAAAAATATTCTTATTTTCGCTGATACCGGCTTTTTTGGGCGTAGCTTTCTTATTTTTGGTTAAAGAGAAAAAAACCCAGATAAAGGCCCGCAAGGAAGAACTGAAGTTCCGCTGGCACGCCCTGGATAAAAGGTTGAAACTGTTTTTGATATTTACCTTTATATTTACGCTGGGTAATTCCTCAAACCAATTTTTGTTACTGCGCGCCAAAGACCTGGGCAGCCCCCTGCCTGCGGTGGTCCTTTTTTACCTGGCCTACAATATTGTCTATGCGTTGGCCAGTTACCCGGCAGCATATTGGTCGGACCGCTGGGGGAGGAAAAACATTTTAGTTTTAGGATATCTGTTTTACGGATTGGTTTACCTGGGATTTGCCGTTAACCAGTCCCTGCCTAATTTTTGGTTCTTATTCGGACTTT
The DNA here is from genome assembly GCA_028713875.1 of Candidatus Omnitrophota bacterium. Lineage (GTDB taxonomy): Bacteria > Omnitrophota > Gorgyraeia > Gygaellales > Profunditerraquicolaceae > JAQTNM01. The sequence continues at coordinate 3,246 of JAQTNM010000169.1, forward strand.
ATGGGTTATATATGGGATTTACCGAGGGGGTGGAGAAGGCGCTTATTGCCGATATTGCGCCCGCGGATTTGCGCGCTACCAGCATTGGCCTGCACGCCACTCTTGTCGGCATAGGCCTTTTGCCGGCCTCTCTTTTTGCCGGGCTGCTTTGGAAGTTTTTTGGGCCAGCCGCACCGTTTTATTTCGGGGTTATTATGGGGATCCTGG
>JAQTNM010000170.1 GCA_028713875.1 Candidatus Omnitrophota bacterium
AAAAGATATTGCCCTCTTCGGCCAGAGCTAAATATTTATCTAGTTGGCGCTGCCGGCTCTTGCTGCCCGGGAAATCCGCTGTGCAACATAGGCCTTCCCATTCTCTCGCCGATCATCGGCATCCTGTAGAGCATGCGATTACGGGAGGAGATTCCCTTGACAAGAACCAGTGCGGACAGTACCCATATCATAACCGCAATAATATAGCCGAAAGTTTTGATATTCCGGGAATCTGTTTTACGCGCCACCACCAGAATAAAAAAACTAACGGATAAAAGTGCAACCACTTTAACCAAAGAAAAAACCATTCCCTCCATCATACAGCACATTGTGCTCTCCTTTCTTCTTTTGTTATGTTAGACAACATATTTGAAGGTACGCTTTCCATCTTGAGCCAGGTACACTTTCCCGATTACGCCGGAAAGTGTTTCTTATTCTTATTTGGCGAAGATCGTATAGAGCGCAATGATGATTAAAAATACGCCGAACGCTTTTCTTAAAACGACGTCCGAGAAAGTTTCTGCCATATTCGCCCCGAGAAGTCCGCCGATAAGAAACCCTGCGCAGAGAAATGCGGCAATATAAAAACGGACATGGCCGCTATGGAAATAGCGCATTACTCCTAAAAGCCCTATCGGCAGAAGCGTAATGGCAAGCGTAGTCCCCTGCGCCTCATGCTGCGTCAATCCCACCAAAAAGACTAAACCCGGAATCAATATCGTAGCACCCCCTATCCCAAACATGCCGGAGAGCGTTCCTGCACTAAGCCCTAAGACAAGATATAGGAGTTCTTTCATCGCTTGTCCTTTCTCTTCCAGATAATTTCCTTTAATTTCTGCGCTATTTCCAAAGGCCTGGGGTGCTGCCAGATGTTTCTACCGATAGCCAATCCTGCGGCGCCTGCTTCCATGATATCCTTTGCCTCCTCCAAAAATGATTGCTCCTCCTTTTTTGTCCCGCCCGCAATAACAACTTTGGTTTTTCCGGCAGACTTAACCACCCATTGCAGATCATTTTTATTGCCATTATATTTCATCTTGACGATATCCGCGCCTATTTCCAATCCCACTCTGGCGGCATATGCCAGTGTTTCTCTGGACAACTCATCTTTTATTGCCCTGCCCCGCGGATACATCCATGCTATAACAGGCAGGCCATGCTCATGCGCCTCTCTTTCAATATTTTCAAACTCTGAGAGCATCTGCGGCTCATGAATACTGCCAAGATAAATTGTATATCCCACTGCCACTGCCCCTAATTTTATTGCCTCTTTTACGGTGCAAAGCTGGGTGGCAATCGGCTCCCCGTCAATCAGGCTGGTCTTGCCATTTAGTTTAATGATCAACGGAGCCTGCTTCCTGTAATACTTCTCAACAATCCCTTTTTGCAAAATTACCGCATTAAATTTGGCTCTTTTTGCTATATCCAAGATGTAGTTAGGGTCGATATTCTTATCGTCAAAATCTGTCGGCCCATGCTCTAGCCCCTGGTCATAAGCAAGAAACAGCGCCTTATTCTGTTTCATAATCTTAGTCAGCCTGATCATTTCACGGCCTCCGGGTTTGCCTGCGGACAGACAAGGATAATATAAGGATATATTATCACAGCCAATAAATTTTCATAGTAATTTTTAATATAAAGGAAATTTAGTATAGCGAAATAGCGAGGATTTAATCTTTTGGTTGGAAAAGGTCCTTTTTGGGCCTAAGGAGATACCCCTTATTCTATATTGCCTCCATAGTTGAGGGGGGCTTGGTGGCGATATTATAGGTAACACTTACAACACCCGGGACTTCTCTGACCAGGCGATTTGACAATTTCTCTAATGTATTAAAAGGCAATTGCGTTGGCCGTGCCTGGCGCGCATCAATACTATCCCAGCAACGGATTTCGATCTGTTGGCCGAACTCCCTTTTATTATCGCGTATGCCAGTAACGCGGTCACTGTGGAGTATTGCCATGTATTGAAATGCCTTGACTGCAGCCAGCTCTTCTTCAAGGATCGAGGTAGCTTTACGTACGAGGGCAATCCGCTCTTTTGTCGCCTCTCCGATTACGCGCGCAGAAAGCGCAGGCCCGGGAACCGGCATACGGTTGTACATCGACAAGGGTAAACCCAGCGCTTCGGCAACCTTACGTACTCCGTCTTTTCTTAACTGCACCAGCGGTTCAATAATCTTGTATCCGAATGCCTCCTGCGGGTCGATACCCAGCTGCTCAAAAACATTATGCTGCCGCTTAATCCCGGCAACTGTTTCGTCTATATCCGTAAGAATTGTCCCTTGCAAAAGATACTTTGCACCGCTCTTTTTCACTAAACTTCCGAAAACTTTTTTATAAAAGGTCTGGGTAATCGCTTCGCGCTTCTCCTCGGGATCAGTGATGCCCTTAAGTGCTGCGAAGAACTCCTCCTGCGCATCAAATATCTCTACATTCACTCCCAGCTGCTTAAAGATAGCCGCCACTTTTTGCGGCTCGCCTTCGCGCATAATACCGTTATCAATGAAATAAGTCTTTAACCTGTTTCCCAATGCCTTAGCCCCAAGCATAGTTACCGCGGAAGAATCAACTCCTCCGGAAAGAGCATTAATGGCAACACCGCTACCCACAGTCTCTGAAATTTCTGCAACTTTTTCTTTGACGAATTCCTTTGTATCGAGCTGGCTGGCGGTGATTTCCTTTAGCTGTGGCATATTTACCTTTCTGCCTGCCGGTAGACAGGCTTAGCTTTTGGCGGATGCTTTTTGCGCCTCGGCCTTCTTTAACATCTGGTGATATTCCTGAAGCGACTTTGGCTCACTCTGCCTTTTCTTTATCGCATCAATCCCGTCAATGGTTGCCCGGGCAGCAGACATCGTTGTCACGTAGGGAATTTTATACTGGATGGCAAGCATACGGATGTAGCTGTCATCATAAACACTCAGCCGGCCGATGGGGGTATTCACGATCAGGTTTATCTCCCTGTTCTTAATCGCATCGCAAATATTGGGCCTGCCCTCATGCAGTTTCCTGACTAAGACGGAATTGATCCCTTTTTCTTTCAGGAAGAGGTGCGTATTTTCTGTGGCAAAGATTTTGAATCCCATTTGTGATAATTTTGTGGCGATGGGAAGGAGTTCCGGCTTATCCCTGTCGGTTACCGTCACTAAGACATTGCCTTCTAATGGCAGCCTTCCTCCTGCCGATTCCTCGGCCTTAAAAAAAGCTAATCCGAAATTCTCGTCAATCCCCATTACCTCGCCTGTGGCACGCATCTCCGGTCCCAGTACAGGGTCGACTTCGGGAAACATATTAAAAGGAAATACCGCCTCTTTGACCGTGACATAGGGAAGCTTACGCTGGACCAACTCCGGAAAATCATTGATCTTCTTGCCCAGCATCAGCAGCGTAGCGATCCGTGCCAGCGGAAAACCGACA
>JAQTNM010000171.1 GCA_028713875.1 Candidatus Omnitrophota bacterium
ATCACCTTCTGTCTCCCAGGGATAGCCGAACATAATGGTAATATGCGGGAATAATCCGGCTTTCCTAGCCGACCTGCAGGAATCGATAATATCCTGGACCTTCAGTTTCTTATTGATCCTCTCCAGCGTATCCTGGTTGGCGGATTCAAGGCCGAATAAAAGAAGACGGAAACCGGCTTGCTTCATCAAGGAATAATCCTGATCTGACAAGGCACCGAAGCGCATATTGCAGTCCAGATAGATTTTTTTATTATACCCCGTAGAAATCATGCCATTGCAGAATTCCTGAAGCCATTCTCCCACCGGAAAAGTTCCGGTATCATCCATTATTTCTCTTATGCCATATCGGGCGATCAGGTAACCGATTTCATCAAGCATGTTGCGCACGCTGCGGCTGCGAAATGACGGATAAAAACTCCCCCAACTGCAGAATGTACATTTACCCCACCAGCAATCCCTGCCGGACATAATATAGGTGCCGGGGGTCCTCTTGTAATTTCCGTTCTTATAGGCATATGACTGCCATTTTGTCAACTCCCGGTCAATGAACGGAAGGGAGTCCAGGTCATGCCTAAGCTCGAACTTACCGCTATTCTTAACTTGGCCGTTATCGCGATAGTATATGCCCGGATCCAGATTGACTCCCTTGCCGCCTAGATGCTCGCATAAATTCAACGCCAGGAAATCATAGTCGCCTCCGGTTAAGACAAAATCTACTTTTGAGTTCAAAAAAGACTCTTCGGGTAAAGCCGTAACGTGGTCACCACATAAAGCAATCTTAAGGACTGTTCCCGAAGGAGACTGTCCTTTAATGTCATTGATAATTTTCCAGTGTTGTTTTACAACCGGGGTCTTGGTTTCAAAAAGGATCAGATCAGGATTTTCCTGTTTTATGGTCTCTATAAAAGTGCTGTAAGGCAGGCCTTCGGCAATACAATCCAGCCATAAAACCTGATGTCCGGCCTGTTTTAAAAGCGTGGCCGCGTATGCCGGCACAATCGGATAGATATAGGTCGGGTCCTTAAAATACTGAAATTGCCGGTTCTGTCCCAGAGTAGGATAACCCTTTTTGCCGGATAGCGGAGGATAGGAAATCAGTATCTTCATTCTTCTTTTAGTTTTCTAGACAAAAGGCCTTTGAGAAAATAGATCCCGTAGGTAATATGAGTTAATATTATACCAGAAAAAACCAACGGGAGCAAACGTAAGTATTTAGAAATGCTGAAGATAAATACCAAGGCAAGGTATAAAGATAGCCCTGCAAAATACAGTATCCTCAAAGGAGCAAGAAACATTGATATAACAGCCCCGCCTGCCAAAGCCAGTAGAAAAATCGTGGGAATAAAATAAGCTGGCTTCAGGGAAGTATCCGGGTAACGCTTGGCAAAATAACCCCGGTGCAGGCCATAATTGGCTATTTGCTTAAGGTGGGGCACAAAAACCCGGCGGCGATGGTGATACACCAAAACTTGCGGGTCATAGATTATTTTTTTACCCAGGCCTTTAGTGATGTCAAGGCAAAGCTTGGTATCTTCTCCCGGCCAGAAATTAGTATTAAAGCCACCTACCTGGTCTAAGATGGATTTACGCACCAACAAGTTACAGGTAGGGTAATCCTCAATCTGGATTTTACCCCGGGGCAAATAACGGTAAACATACCTGCCGCTTACTAAAGGAGAGGCATAGATAAGCCCGCTTGCTTTTTGCCTAAGGTCGTCATCTTCGGGGGTGACGGCCGGGCCTCCTACCGCAGCCACATCATCATCTTCAAAATCCCTGACAGCATCCTTAAGCCAGTTCCTGTCAGGATAGGCATCATCATCAATAAAAGCCACTATCCGGCCACGGGCATGTTTTACGCCCATATCCCTTTTTTTAGGCGGGCTAAGCCGGCCGGTGGGAATGATCTTTATGCGCGGCTCGGTAAGAAGCTTGGGGTCTCCGAGCTCTTTCTCCGTATCATCCGGCAGGATGATAATTTCAAAATCGGAGAAATCCAACTCCAGGCACTTAGCGGCGCACTCTTCTAAATTCTTTTGCCAGATTTTTACGGCGATAATAATCGATACGGTCATAGTATTTTAGGATGTACATCCGGTAGAATATAGCCAGGGTATCCCAACCGGTCTTCACGATCACTCTAAAACCCATGCGGCCGTAACGTCTCTGCGGATTAAGGACTATCGGGGCTTCGGCGATCTTATAGCCTAAATGATGTGCGTTTACCAGTACTTCCAGGTCAAAGGCGAACTGTTTTACCAGGATCCTAGGAAAAACCTTGCGCAGGACCTCGGTCTTGAATAACTTCAGCCCTGTTTGGGTATCATGACAGGGTAGGTTAAAAAGTATCCTAACCAGCCAATAATAAACTAAACTAATTACCCGGCGCTGAAAAGAATAATTTACTATTGAATTAGGGTGTAATTTCGACCCGATAACTATGTCTGCTCCATCCAAGCGCATGATGTCAAAAAGAGTCTGGACTTGAATGGGATGTAAATCCATATCAGCATCTAGGAATACCGTATAATCTCCGCTTATATAACGTAATGCCTTTTTTAGAGCCCTGCCCTTACCCAGATTAACGGAATTTTTTTTAAGAATCAAATGTCGCGGGTATTTGGCGGAAAGAACACTTAATCTATCATAGGTGTCATCGTTTGAGCCGTCATCCATTACCAGCAATTCCCAGTCGCAGCCGAAATTCTGGAAAGTTTTGATTGTTTCTTCTACGCTGGCAACAATGTGGCTGGATTCGTTATAGGCAGGCATAACTACCGATATTTTTTCTTTGACGTCCCTCATTATTTTTTAGGTTTGGCTAACAACCAGTGGATTAGAAACAGGGAAAATCCGCTTAGGCAAAGTATCCACTGTATCTGAATAAGGTTGTTGTGTAAAAAAATTATCGCTAAAGCCTGTAAGACGCTGAAAATTATAAGATATTTTATGAAACGCAAATCTTTTATGGAAAGGAAATAGTTAATGAAAATAAACAGGAGCGCGAAGAAACTCATTGAAATGCTGAAGAGACGGCCCAAAAAAACAGATTCTGCCAGGGCCTTGCCGGTCAGAACCTTTAGTATAAACACCGGGGCAAGATTATATATTAAGCCTGCCGAAATACACAGTATCGCCGCGTAAACAATGGATCTCCTTAAGATCGAAGTAGTGTCACTTTGTTTTGCGCTTAAGCCGCTTGTTTTCGGGAACATCACTATGCTTATGGCTCCGGGTAGAAATATAAAAATCTTGCCGGCCATCTGGGCTACCGCGTATGTCCCGGATTCCCCGGGATTAAAATAATACCTTACCAGCACCATATCCATACTGGTCAGGGCAGTAAAGCAAAAAGTGCTTATTGCTACCGGGAACATGTAAAGAAAGAACTCTTTAAAATCTATTTC
>JAQTNM010000172.1 GCA_028713875.1 Candidatus Omnitrophota bacterium
GGCATGCACTCCGCCCATAATCACCTTTTCTTTAGGGAATTTCCCGGCTATCTCGTAACCGCGCTTAGCGGTTGAAGTCAGGATAGAAATACCCACGACATCGGCTTTTATGCTTGCGTAATCGGGAGTATAAATATCTTCCTTATATATTTGGACTTCGTGCCCCTGGCTCCTGAGGATAGTGCCCAGGTACACCGGGCCCAATAACGGCATGGGGATCTTGCTGTATATGTTTGCGGCTGATGAACGGGGTTCAATAAGGACGACTTTCATAACGCGGGGCGTTTATTCTTTTACGATACGCACATTGACAGCGCGGGGGCCTTTGGGAGAGTTCTCGACTTCAAACTCCACCTTCTGCTCCTCTTTGATGGCATCGAATTGCACATCGATCAGGCTGCTCTGATGAAAGAACACTTCCCTGCCGTCGGTGTCGCTGATAAAGCCAAAACCTCTGTCGCTGACTACTTTCTTGATCTTTCCGGTATGCATTGCGCATCCTCTCTGCCTGCCAAAGGCAGGCTTTAAAGCCTGCAAATGATCGGCCCGGCGTAATGCCGGGCGGACCATTTCCGGCTATATCTTGGTGACTTTTACCGCCTGATAACCTTTAGGGCCTTTTTCAATATCAAACTCCACTTCCTGGCCTTCGCTTAAGGATTTAAAACCTTCTCCTTGAATAGATTTATGATGCACAAAGACATCATCGCCTGATTCAGGGGTGATAAACCCGTATCCCTTCTGGTCATTAAACCATTTCACTTTACCTCTTGCCATTGTCCGTTACCTCCTTCCCTCAACATTTATAGAAATAATAGACCGGAAAATAAAAAAGCCGTAAAGGTTAGTAAACTGTCCCTTTGCGGCCCAAGTTTTTCTAATCTTTTATTCACTACCACTGCATTATACCACTTTATCCGCTTTTGTCAAATATAATCTTCGGTGGGCCGGTAAGTTATCTTCGCCGGATGATTAGTCGTAAATCATTGTTTAACAATGAGTTAAGATATTGGATTTGAATCGCATAACTAATTAGCTTAAAAAGAATCGGGGGTTGTCTGGTTAAAAACACCGGACATCGACTATAATGGCCCTATAAAATGGCCGCGAAGACTACGCCTGAATTGATATCGAAAACCGCCACCGCCTATACTATAGCAAGCCTTGCCAGAAGGTAGGACGTAATAGACTCGGCCCCCTGGTTGAGATTAATATTTCTCTCTCCCAGGCCGTCATAACATCCGCCCGTGACCCTGTCGTAAACAACCTGTTTCAGGCTGTTATCTCCTAAAAACCAGTTAAAAGCTTCATACATAAGTTTTTTATAAGAATCTTTCCCGGTTATTGAATGCGCCGTAGCCAGAGCGCAAACCATCGCCGAGACATCCTCCGGTTGTTGGTCAAAATAGCGGCGCTCCCCGATCTTGTGATGCCAGCCATCCTGGCCTATCGGCATATATATCCCGCTGACAAAGGTCTTGCTTATCAGAAAATCCAACGTCTTGATGCCTATATCCAGGTATTCGCTATTACCGGTTCGCTCATGCCCCAAAATAAGAGCCTCCGGCAAGACAGCGTTTGAGTAAGTCAGATAATTTTCAAACCACTGCCATTCTTCTGAAGATACGCCCCGGTAAAGCGATACCAGCCTGTCGCAGTGAGTAATCAACAACTCCTTTAAGTCCTTGCCTTCGATATCCCGCATCTTTTTTAAAAGCAGACAAATCCCTTTCGCGTAAAAAGCGGTTGACCGCGGGGATTCAAACATCTTATATATTCCTACCCTCTTCTTTAATAAAGAGAGGGCTTTATTCCTTGCGCTCTCCGGCAGATAATCAGCCGCGGCAACAAGCGCCAATGCCCAAAGAGCCCGGCCGTTAGCATCATCAAGATTGTCCTTTTTGTTAAGCTCGGTATCTATTGACCTGTCGGATCTTACATAATTGCAAAACACGCAATCCTTGTCTAAAACAAACTCAATGAAGTTCAAATATACCTCTATACGCTTGAGCAATTCGCGCTTCTGCTTATCGGGATAAACCGCCTGAAGCGTCCCTCCTAATTCGCCATAGCATAAACACGCCACTATCAGGGCGCGCGCATTATCATCGAGCGTATAACCCGATGAGACATCCGGCAAAGACAGCCTGGCGAACTGTATGACCCCAAAATCATCTGTCAGGCGGAGAAGGTGGCTAAGGTTAACCCGGGGGATTTTTTTGTGCTCGCTTACTTCGGCGATATCTACGGAATATTTTGAGAACAATTTTGAATATTCAAGGGCGACATTTTCCCATGTCATATTGCGGGTCCTAAAATACGCGTTCTTTCCAAGCTGCTCTCTTAAGGAAGGGTCCTTCAAGAGCCTTATGATGGCTTCGGCATAAGAACCGGGGTCCCTGAAATTAACTAATGTCCCTGCCTCCGGGGTAATAAGCTCCCTGGCTTGCGCGAAAGGAGTGGAAATTACCGGCCTTCCCGAACCCAACGCGTAAGAAAATGTCCCTGAAACGGCCTGGTTCGGGTCAAGAGAGGTTGAGATATAGATATCCGCGGCCCTTAAAAAATGAAGGAGCTTGTCCACGGAAACATACTCATTATAAAAGTTCACGTGGGAAGAAAGCTTAAGGTCGTGGACCTTTTGGATCAGAAATTCACGGTAGTCTTCCCCTTCTTCTTTCAGGAGATTCGGATGAGTGACCCCCAGCACTATATACAAAATATCCGGGTAGGCATTAACAACTTCAGGCAGCGCCTCTATCACATATTCAATCCCCTTACCTCTGCTTAGCAATCCGAATGTCAAAAGGATCACTTTCTTGGAAAGGCCTAAAGCAGACTTGGGCTTTGCGCTGGAGGTATAGGGCATAGAATGGATGCCGTGGGGAATTACTGAAATTTTTTCTTCAGTTATCCCGTATTCGCGTATAAGGATATCTCTTGAGAGGTTAGTCATCGCCACCGATCCGCTTGCCTTTTCGGCTATCGAACGGACTATTGCTTTAAGTTTAGCATCAGGCGAAGGCAAGACGCTGTGAAAAGTCACAACCGAGGGTTTTTTCAGTGCCGCAAGGAAAGAAATGACGTATGAGCCGTATTTGCCCGCGAAGATGCCGAATTCATGCTGAATATTGACGAGTTTAACCCCCTTTATTGCGTTGATATTTTCGGCAGTCTTAATGTATTCCTGTTCGGAATACTGGTTCATTTGAAAAATGACTTTTTTTGAATAACGGTAACGCGATATGTCGTCAAGATTAACCGCGGCCACCCTCGACTCGATGGCAGGTTCAAGCAAATCTTCCATCGCAGCCGTAAGGTCTGCGGTAAAGGTAGCTATGCCGCATTCGCTGGGAGGAAAAGTGGAGAAATAAATAATTTGTAAGGC
>JAQTNM010000173.1 GCA_028713875.1 Candidatus Omnitrophota bacterium
ACTTCTTTGTCCCCCATATGTTGCTTCAAATAATCAACAGCCGTAAGAACAACATTACTGGAATCATCATATTTTAATTCTCGGATCTCTTCTAACAACAACTCAATGATTGTTTTTATTGCTTGCGGGGTACCAATTTGAACTAAAGATCGCATAGCCCATTCACGCGGATGAGAATACCACCCAAGAGGGTTATTTCTTATTATCCCTTTCAATAACTCTATGCTCTCTTCTGTATCTATATCACCCAATGCATCAATTATATCTATAAATAAACCTTCTACGTTACAACGAGCGCCATCTTTCTTGCTTTTAATTTCAGGGGTATTATTTTTAGCAGATATCCATAAATCCGTATGTAATCTTTCCATTATCTGTAATAATTCCCTTAGTATTTCTACACATTTATGCTTATCAATTATCTTACTTAATATACGAGCTAAGATTCTTACTCCACATTCACAATCTTCATCTTGCAATATTTTTTCATCTTTCAGTACGCTTATTATTGCATCGGCAATCGAAGGTCCGATGGCGATGATAGCCTCTTTAATTTCGCTAGCAATATATTGATGGAATTTACACCTTTGGACTCTTTGTTCTATTTTTTCCGCACTAATAGTAACCTCATTTTGATCTCCATCAGCCGCATCTTCAGCAGCAGAAAACATAGAAAGGTTTGTATTCAGTAACTTTACGATGTCCAATAATACCTCCACAGCCGGGCTATTGCCTTTCATAGCTAAATCTTTAAGCGTCCTTACAGCTATTGTGCAGATATACCGAGATATAAATACCGATCCCTTTAATTTCTCCAAGCTATCCCTATTGCCGATTTTTCCTAAAGCTTTAACTACTGCGCCCTGTATTTCAGGAGTCTCAACAGGATCCTCTAATCTTTTTTCTAATATACCGGCAATCCGTTCGTCTGGTATTCGAGTTAAAACTTCTATAATTGACAAACGAAACTTTAACCCTTTATTCTCTAATGCTAATTCTAAAGAACCGACAGCCGATGGGCCAATCTTCACCAGTTCTTCTAAAGATGAACTACTTATTTGCGGATCATTATCTCCTAATGTCCCAATTAAAATATTAATCCTGTTTTCCCCATCATACAGCGAACTCAATTCGGGAGCTTTAAGCATCCTTACCAGGAGCGCGTTGATTGCTTCCGGCGGAGCATTAGCCTGAAGATAAGGAAGATACTGATCTTTGAAGATGCGCGGTGCATTTACCTGATATGCTTTAACAAAATCCCTCAAGCCTTCCAAACACTTCCGGGATTCATTCCTCTTTACCCAGCCTAGGAATATCTCGCGGGTAACCAGTCCGCCTTTTATGCCTTCCTTGCTACCCTGCTTATCCTCTTGGCCCAGCTTACCATACATGCAGCCATCCTCTATCTGATATAAGTCATTGACGCAGAAATGGCATGGACCTTCTGTTCTTTTCAAATGCTTTGTTCTGCTGTCCAGTTCTAATTTTCCCGGGCCAAGTTCTTCCAGCAGGGCCTCAACAATCCTCTCTTGGCACCTAAGTTTAGGGTCATTATATAAAGCGCTGCCGCTTGCATGCGGAGAAAATATCACCCTTATTCTGCTTTCATTGAATTTTACAGCAAAGTTATTCTGCTGAATTAAATCTGATATCCGCGTTCCCAACGCAGGGGCACTGCCAATAAAATCATCCTTGAACTCTGCTATGAAGGCGTCTGCTATGGGCTGGCCAAACATTATAAGGACCTTGGGATTACTCTGGACTATCTGCCTTTTTAAGTATCCTCTTTGCTTAAAGCATGCTTCAATCAAGCCGTTTCTTATCGCCTCATCAGGGATACCCCCTTCTTCCTCAATCCCCGTTGCCCATTTTGGCGAACCACAAGCTATCATATTATAATAGGATACGTCCTCGCCTAATTCCATCTTGGCTTTACTGAATCCCGCTTTTTTCCCAAACAGTTGAAGTATATCCCTGTAGGCGGTATACATTTTTACTACTTCCTGTTTTATGGTTAAGGACTTTCCGATTTCGTAGATAAATTCCTGATTTACCTCGTTATTGAAAAATACTTCCTTAGCAATCAAATGCGTATATATTGTTCTCTTCCTGAAATGTTCCGCATACTGTTTTATGTTATCGAAATAAGGATAGATCTTTCTTAAGCCGTATTCTTCAATGGTTATCTTTGTCTTATCTGTAACCTCGCCACCAGGGGACTTCTTTATCCTGTATTTGTGGAAGGCTGTCAGATTGGGGTTGATGCCGATAGACATAATCGGGGCCTTTCTGCACCCCGATAATAACTCTGGCACCTGGTATCTTTTTCCTGCATATTTTACTTCTAAGGTCTGGTCTTTTTTGGTTTGGGGAAATTTTTCTATCCAGGCATAGGCCGGAAATGGGCCGTATCTGGAGAACCATTTACACGGGTGCCCATCCTCTTCATAATAATTCCTCATGGCCCTACAGGTCATAGTTTCCCAGACTAACTGCACTTCATCAGTAAGCCCGGTTTTCGGCGTGTCAGAACTTATTAGGTTGGCCTCTTTTGAATCAAATTCTTTTTCTAATAATAAGCTCTCTGCGTGAGTCTTACCGGAGAGTTCTGCTGATTCATGAAGGAGGGTTTTGGCAAGTTCACGAAGATTATCGAGAATAGAGCTGTCGAGATAGAGGACGGTTTTGGAAGAAGGCCGGCGGGGATAAACTGCGCCATAGATTAAATCCGAAGGCCCGGCCCTTAAGCGGCCCGGATCTATTATCATCTCTTTTATTCTTAAGAAACCGGGTAAAACATCGGGATACTTATTGTTTATACGCGGCTCTAACAATTCTACTGCCTCCTGAAGCGCCGGCTGCTCTTTGTATTTAGTATCTTGCCCTGTATTTTGCTTTATATGCCCAACTAATTTTGCCCTGGGTAATTCCTCTTCTGACTTTGAACGCGTAGTTGCCCGAGAGCTAAGAAAATCTATCGCTTTTTCAACCCATGGTAACAACTCTGCCTTGCGCGAACCCACTCCGGGGATTACCGCCTCATAGGTGCATTCGCTAATCTGTTTTAGCTTCATTACTTTAGCCATATCAAAAGACAAGCCTGATCTCTTAATAATCTCTTCTAGTTTTAGCGTGATGATGTGCTCGGCACGCGGGTATTCAAGAATAGAAGAGTTTTCATTCAATATCTGAATCGCCGAATGGACTAATTCATGATAAGATGATTCCGATATATCTTTAAAATATCCCTTTAGTTCGTCTATATACTCGGTAACCATAAAATGCGCACCATATCTATGATACAGGCGCTTTTTTATCGATTGAGCTGCTAACAAACTGCGGATTATAGCTGTCTTAATTTCTTTTGCCTCGGAAGCAGAACTGATC
>JAQTNM010000174.1 GCA_028713875.1 Candidatus Omnitrophota bacterium
CTATGGCATCATAAAAATCTCTGACAGCATCTTTACCGGTACCATTAGTCCTGTAATGGCTGTTATCTACAAATAATACGCCTTCGGAATTAAGTCTTTCTATGATTGAATCAATAACGCCGGCAAGGCCGTTATCCCGGTTGACATATGCCCCTAAGAGGCCGTTTGCCACTATTATATCTATCCCCTCTCCCTGCCGGGATAGCCTGCTTATATCTCCAGCCTCGCCGCTTATTAATTCAGCCAAATGCCTCCACTTTGATTTTAACGCGAACATCCGGACTTTTATTGTTTGGGGTATAACGACGTCAAAATAATCCTGCCAGGAACCTTCCAGCTCCGCTGGCATATCTTCAAACAGAAGGTAATTCAATTCTTCTGCATCTTGCCTGGCCACATCCAGCCCCTTTATTACAAAATTCCTGTCCGGAAATTCTTTATTTAACATTACGGCGATGCTGTACGTTTCTTCCCCGCCAGCTGAGCCGTAATCATAAATAACAATTGGCTCTATAGCAGCCTTCTTAGACAACATTTGCCTGACCATCTCATTGATTCCTTTTAATTGTCCTGGCTGCACAAACCACAAGGCCCCAAACCGGCTATCGGTTAATTCGCCATATTTTTGCAAGGCAAGTTGAGAACGCCAATTCTCTCCAAATAAAAATATAGGCAATACAATTGACATCAAATGCCCGTGAGGGCTCCGGCCTTCTGCATAATACCTTAATTCGCTAAGCGATAAATTCCTTAAGCGGGTGAATGCGCCTAACAGCGCAGGCAAGGTCCGGTAATAAACGAGCACTTCCGGATCTTGCCATGTTAACTGCTCAAGCGGTTTCACTGCATTTGCGGCAGATATCTCTTCCACCGGAGAGCTGGATTCAACAGGCATTTGCCTGCGTATAACAAAATAACGGCCCGCACCTATAATCTCAAAGTTTGTTTCCTTCGGCACTATGTCAGCGAAACCGGGGACTAAAGCCTTTATCTCCTGATACAGCGTAATCCTGCTATTTTTAGATTTATTAATCTGGGCATAGAAAACCTTGCTGTAAATTTGCCCGGCAGAATTATCCAGGATTCCTTTATTCTTGAGCAATTTATCTGTTTCTTCCTGCCAGGTCTGCCAGGGGATAACTTTAATACTTGCCGTTTCCGCATCCGGCATTAAAATAACTCTATAGTCGTCCAGGGCATCAAGCACATTTTTTATGTTCGCCGGCAGATAAATCCTGTTTTTCTTATCCAATACGCATCCGGCGTAGGTGCCGAAGAATAATCCTTTTGGGCTCTCGGTAACCGGAGAACTCCCTATCGAGCTGGAAACATTGTCTTTTCCAATAATCCTGAAGAGATCCACCCTGGGATACTTGATAACGCTGAATTTTATCTCTTGGCTGGAATTGGCCTTCTGTATTAACTTAGTTATGGTCTTAAGGTCTTCCTCTACCCGAAGGTATTTACTGAACCGCTTAAGGTCTGTCATGCCTTCTGAACAATATACAATCGCCGCCAAGACGCGGTTCCATTGTTCGGGCAGCCAATTTTCCGCAGATACGGGATTAAGCGAATTCAATAAATATGCAATAATCTCTTCTGCTATTTTCTTGCGGTATGGGTTGGATTTATTCTTGCTTACCTGAGCCGCAAATTCCTGGACCCTTTTATAAAGGACTTCAGCCGCAAAAAGATTCACCTGTATAGTCGCAAGAACTTCATCGCATTCCAGCCGCAGCTTGCCGGCAGAATTGGCATTGGCTGGCCTACGCCCATTAAGGATGCCGGTGAGCTTATCGAGAGTTCCGTTAAGGCTTTTCAAAGCGAATTTTGCGATAAGCGGCAACTCTTCCGAAGAATTGGCTTCATCCTTACCCATCGGCGAGCTGCAGGAATGCGAGCTTTGCATCGCCTTAATATCCTTAAGCAGGACCCCCGTAATAGAATTTTCATTCTCCTTACAAGACCATTTTGGAGACAGGGAAAAAACCGTAAACTCTATATCCAGTTTCAGCTTTTCTAAAACTGCGAATATCTTATCCGCTTCCCGCTTAATCTCATTTTTCAACGGGCAATATTCAGTAAACACCCTCTCTGAATCAGTGCATACGCACTGATGGTGACCGAAATAATCAAAGCAGAAACTAAGGCTCACTTTGCTGCCGGATAATTCTTTCATATTACTTAATTCATCTAAGCTCGCGCTGATAAACCTTCCTTTCCCGATTGTTTCTATGCAGCTTTCCCTGGATAAAGCGTGTTCAGGATAAACCTGTATTGCATTATCAATCAGGCCATCTTCTAACGCCCGCCTCACCCAGTTGCCTTCCCATAAACGCCTTGAGACATTAGCCAAATCGCTGTCAAAATCAAAATAGATATGGACTTTGTCATGGATGCCTTTTTTCTTGAGTATTTTATATACGAACTGGTGCCCGGCGCGGATATAAACATCCTTTAGTTGTTTAGATCTTATAAGGTTCACAAAACGCATCAGGTTCCTGATCGCATAAGGCAATGAAACTAAAGCCAAGATAATATAAAATTTTAAGGCGATACCCATGATTCTTAATTCCAGCGTTGCATCCGGGACAAGCCCGAATGACCATGTCGCAAATGCCGATATTCCTATAACGGCTGATATTATCATAACCGTATCCATAGGAGAAGTTGGCTTATTTGTCTCAGAGCTTATTGCGCTCCGCGAAATTACCGGCGAGCTGACCATGTCTGTGTTTTTCTTTGCTTTGGCCTGGTTCCTTTTTGAATCAAAATGATTTAAAACCGCTCCGGCCACAAATAAAATTAAACCGGATACGGATGCCAGGTCGGCGAGATTATATAATCTTGTATCCCGTAATCCCTCTATGTAGTTTAACGCGCCCGGCCGGCCTAAAAAGATGACATCTATGAGCACGCTAAAGGCCGCCCCCAGGATAAGCCCTGGCGCTAATAACATAATCTTGGCCCCATATGCCGCTGTGCCTTCCTGCAAAACTTCTGACTTTATTTTAGACAGAATATGCGCAAACCACAGCGAAGCAGCTATCGAGAATGGAATAATCAAATACAAAAGAAGGCCGCTATGGTGATAATGGAGCTTTTCTCCTAAATAAACTACTGTCTCTGTCATGTTAAAATGGTTCCTAATATGGGTGGTAACTGGATGCGGATATCTGGCATAGGATAGCAAAGCTATTGCTTTGCCTATTTGATCAAGCATAGCCAGGCCAAAGGCTATCTTTATGGGGGCATATAAAGATATTTTCTCAAGATTTATTACGAATTCCGTGAAAACAGCCGTAGCAACCATCGCTAGCCCGGTCACAGGCTCAGCTCCGGTTGAGTAAGCTATCGCGG
>JAQTNM010000175.1 GCA_028713875.1 Candidatus Omnitrophota bacterium
GTCTTAAATAGGTTGCCGGCGTAAGCGATATCCATTGAAACGGTGATATATAAAGGCACGACCCGGTAATCTCCTTTATAAAAGAGGAAGGCCTTCCAATACACCACTGAATCATCGGAAATCATGTTCACCGGCCAGTAATTGATTTTGACCAATGTTTTAAAACTCATGCTATGACTGGAAAAGGTCACGAACCTTTCCAGGCGCATGCTCTCAATGAGCTGGGAGAATGACGAGCTTGTCTCAACCAACCGGGCAAAAGAAGGCGCGTACCAGATATTATTATTGTAAACCGGGATCGGCTGGTAGCTGGCCTGATGCGGACGGGGAGTGGTTAAAAAATGGTAAGTCAGGCAGGCAAAGTATCCCGGCTCCACGCACGTATCCGCGTCAAAACAGGAGACCATGACATCCTCATAGGCAATGGCCTTTGCGTCTAAAAATTCTTTGGCCTTCTTTGCTGCCCAGGTGGCATTGGCGCCCTTGGTGCGGGTTTCGCCGTTTAATCCGTCGGGATGAAAAGTAGATAAAAACCCAAAAAAAACATTTTTAAATTCAGATTCCAAGATTGCGGCGTTTTCTCTCGAGCGGCCGTAGCGCTCTTCGAATGAGACTACGACGATCATTTTCTCTTTCGGATAGCGGCATTGCTTTAGTGCCTCCAGGGAAGGCTTCAAGATCTCCAACCCCTCCTTATATGCCGGGAAGATAATCACATGATACAGTCTTTGCCAGCCATGTTCCGGGTCTAAGTTCTGGCACTCCTGCAGCCAATCCCTGTTTTTTTCGCGCAGCAGCCTGCGGTGTGCCATGAGCAAAAGCGTGGTCAGATATATCGTACGGATAATCCAGTAAAAATCGAAAGTAAGGATTATCACGGCGCAGGCTACCGGCTGCCATATGGAGAGAATGAATATGGCGAAGATTATCCCCCAGGAGACGGCTCCGGGCATGATCTCGAACGCTCTTTTGAATCTCTGCTGTTTATTCACTGGGCTTTAATTTTATTAACCCCTGTAAAGGAAAATTCCTTGCGTTTAATTCAAGCTTATAAAGATTGTTGTAGAGGTTGCCGTCGGAAGCTTGTTGATAATCAGAGAAGTAGAGAGTATCGGTGCGTAGATCGTAAAATGCAAAGGTATTTTTTTTGGTCAAATTGACCAGGATCGTCGGTGAGGATTTTGGCCTGGCTTCCAACACCTCAATATCCTTATTGCCGACAATGATAATGTGATAGCTGTCGGAATGCCAGAATAAATCCTTTATTTTCCCGGAAGGATAATCCAGGACAAAAGGCAGCTGCATCGGCACTGTCTGCTTATACGGCTGCAAAGGGACCAGGCCGATCTGGCGTTCGTTAAAATATAGGAGCTTCTCTCTGTCCGGGGATATCTTCCAGCCTATGGGCGCTGGCGTAATCGGGATGATCTCGGAAAGCTCCTCATAATTATCACCGGACAGATCGGATCTGTAAACGATGTTTTCTTCCCGGTCAACATAATAAATCACGCCCTTATCCTGGTCGATCCAGAAATCCGATATCCTTTCTTTGTTTAACTGCTGAATATTCGGGCGCAGGGGAAAAAGAATGATTTTCTCAAGGCGGGTGACCTTGCCTTCATCTACATTGACTTCGTCATACCAGGGATAAAAATTCTCCATTTCAATGCGCAGGTTGTATACGCCCGGCATAATCTCATTGAGCGTGGCCGGGGTCCTGTCATTGAGCAGTTGTCTGTCTAAATAAATACTGGCTCCTGCCGGCTGGGTTTTTATGACGATCAACCCTGTTTTGGTGAATTTGAAAGTGTGCCGGTTGAATTTATAGCCCAGGGCGGAGGATAAAATAAAGGGGAGCCCCGTAAAAAAAACAAGCACGCTTAGATAAAATAAGAATGCCCTTATTCTCTGTTCGATCAACATTGTAAAGTTAGCGGGTTATTTTCAGTCATTGTGCCGGATCAAGGCCAGGGTCTCAGAGCGCGTCTTTTCGTTCTCCTGGAATATCCCCCTGACTACAGAAGTTACGGTAAGGGTGCCGGGCTTTCTTACCCCGCGCATAGACATACACATATGCTCCGCCTCAATGATCACCATGCAGCCCTTGGGTTTGAGTTTACACATAATGATCTCGGCAATCTGTGTAGTCAGTCTCTCTTGTATCTGCAAACGCTTAGACAGAACATCTACTAGGCGCGCCATCTTGCTTAAGCCGGTAACGCGGCCGTTCTTGGGTATATAGGCGATATGCGCCCTGCCGATAAAAGGAAGCAGGTGATGTTCGCAGACGCTGTATAGAGGAATATCCTTCAGAAGGATTATTTCATCGTGTTTCTGGTCTAAGACTACTTCCAGCTCTTTATCCGGCTTCCTGCCGATACCGGAAAATATTTCTTCATACATCTCTGCCACGCGCCGGGGCGTCTCCAACAAATCTTTTCTCCGGGGGTTTTCTCCGATCGCCTCCAAAATATCCCTGACTGCCTTCTCAATCTTAGCCTTCTTCATATTATATTGCCTCCGTATTATTTCCCTACGCAAAATTCGTTGAATATTTTATCCAACAGATCTTCGGAGAATCTCCTGCCCAATATTTCGTCCAGATAGATAAGCGCATCTTTTACGCCTTGCGCAACAAATTCCGCTGACAGGCTATTATCCAACGAATTAACCGCTTGGGCAATGAATTTCTGTAAATGTTTGAGCTTCTCAATATGACGCAAATTGGCCAGGAACCCGGCCTGCGGATCCGCAATCCTGCCTTTAGATACGGAATCAAAGACCGCCTCTTCAAGCAGGTCTATATTTTTATTTTTCCTGGCGGAAACAGTTACTATATTGCCGAATATCTCCGATATTCTTTCTTTTTCTATCCTCTGCTTTAAGTCTATTTTATTAATGACCGCCAGCACCTTCTTTTTATTTAATTTTTTAATCAGGTCCCTGTCCTGCCTGTTCAGCCTCCTGCTGCCGTCAAAAACCAGGATCACCAGGTCTGCCGAGTTTATGTGTTTTTTTGAACGTAAAACTGCTTTGCGCTCTACCTGGCCCCGAGGCGTAATAATGCCTGCGGTGTCGATTATTTTCACGGGGATACCTTTTATATTAATGAACTCCTCTATCGCATCCCGGGTAGTTCCGGCTATGGAAGTAACAATGGAACGTTCGTATCTTAAGAGAGAGTTTAAAAGCGAGGATTTGCCCACATTGGTCCTGCCGCAGATGACCGTATTGATGCCTTCGCGCAATATCCTGCCGTAATTTGATGCCTGGAGCATGGATCCCAGCTGTTGATTCAGCTCTTCTAACTGCCGGCGCATGGCTCCAGATTCTATCGCAGCCGTGTCTTCCTCGGGAAAA
>JAQTNM010000176.1 GCA_028713875.1 Candidatus Omnitrophota bacterium
ATTGTGCATAAAGTGAATGTGACGCATGCGGCTATATTGCTGCAGCATAAAAATAAAGATGCCTACCTTATAAAGATATGGCGTAAGGGGGAGCGGATGAAGTTAGCCACGGCATTTGCGCGCGTGGAGAAAAACAATCCCCTGATACGTTTTTTCGGCCAGCATTATGATCAGCAGCTATTCAATGACGGCGCCTTGGTCTATGAAGAAGCAAAGAAGGTCCTCAAGAAGAATATAAAGCCTGCCCTGAAAAAAATATTGTCCCAGGTGCTGGCGCAGATGGAAGATATCGAGGCCTTCGTCTGCATACCCAGTTATTTCAGGGAAGACCTTTTGGGCATGCTCCTTTTGGGCAGGAAATCCAGCGGTAGGATGTTCACTAAGGACGAGCTGGGTTTTTTTATGGCCCTGTCTTCGGAAGTGGCTATGGCGATGAGGAACGCGCAGCTTTTTAAGGCGCTGGAGCTCGAACTTGATAAGGAACGCAGGCTTTTTATGAATACGATCGTGGCCTTAGCCGCGGCCATTGAAGCCAAGGACCGCTATACCCACGGCCATACGGCCAGGGTGACCGATTTAAGCCTTGCGATTGCCAGGAAACTGGTTAAAAAATACTATGAAACCATAGACCGCAAGTTTCTGGAAGACCTGCATGTAGCCAGCCTGCTGCACGACATAGGCAAGATCGGCATACCAGAGCACATTTTAAACAAGGAAGGCCCCTTAGACGATAAAGAAAAGAAACAAATGGAAGCCCACCCTATGCTCGGGGTGAACATCCTGCAATTCATAAATGAATTACAGGATTGCCTGGAAGGCGTTAAATACCACCATGAGAGATATGACGGTAA
The DNA here is from genome assembly GCA_028713875.1 of Candidatus Omnitrophota bacterium. Lineage (GTDB taxonomy): Bacteria > Omnitrophota > Gorgyraeia > Gygaellales > Profunditerraquicolaceae > JAQTNM01. The sequence goes on from JAQTNM010000176.1 coordinate 852, forward strand.
CGGCTACCCCGAGGGGCTAAAGGGCAGACAGATACCCTTGATCGCCGCGATAATATCAGTAGCGGATGCCTTTGACGCTATGACTACGGTAAGGCCGTACCACAAAGTGCTGAACAGGGAAGAAGCTGTGCGGGAGATAAAGGGTTTAAGCGGCAAGCAGTTTAATCCGGAGGTGGCTGCCGCATTCATCGAGTTGTACAACGAAGGTAAGATTTAGCATATGTCTGCCAAACACATAGCGTTGATGTATATATCGGAAGTATCCGGGCACCGCAGCTGCGCTTTGGCAATAGAAGAGGCCGTAAAAAGACTGCAGCCGGATGCCGCTGTTCTGAATATAAACGCCTTCAACTATACAAATCCGGTTTCCGAGAAGATAGTCAACCGTATTTATATGGGGATAATCAAAAGGGCGCCGGGCATATGGGATTATTTATACGATAATCCTTCCGTAGTCAGAAGAGTCGAAAAGATAAAGGAGAGGATCCACCGTTTTAACTCGCCGAAATTCAAAAAACTTTTTGAACAGTTCCAGCCGGATGTTGTAGCCTGCACCCAGGCTTTTCCCTGCGGGATGGTGGCGGCGTATAAAAAAAATTATAAATCAGAGATCCCGCTTGTGGCGGTGCTTACCGATTACGTGCCTCATTCGTATTGGGTCTACGAAGAAATAGATTGCTATATTGTGCCTTCCGAAGAAGTGGCATTGCGTCTGCATAAAAAAGGAGTGGCGCTGCATAAGATAAAAACTTTCGGCATCCCATTCAGCTTGAAGTTCAATAAAAACATACCCAGAGAAGAGACCATAAGGCATCACGGTCTGGATCCGGCATTGCCTACGGTACTGCTCATGGGTGGAGGCCAGGGCTTAGGCCCGATAAATAATATAGTCAGAAAGATAGACAGGATCAGTTCGGATTTCCAGTGCATAATCGTATGCGGGACAAATAAGAAACTTTACCGGTCCATGAAAGATAAGGTAAAGGATTATCGCAGGAATATTTTAGTTTTTGGATATAGCAGTAATATAGACAGCCTGATGAGCATATCGGATATGATTATCACCAAACCGGGGGGCATCACTACTGCCGAGGCCTTGGCAAAAAAATTACCCATGATTATAGTTAAACCCATACCCGGGCAGGAAACCAACAATACTTCCTACCTGACCAGGCACCACGCTGCAATAAAGGTGGAACGGCCTCAGGATGTATGCGCGGTTATCGAAGACCTGCTGGAAGATCCCGGCAAATTAGAGCGCATGCGCCAAGCTGCAAGCAGTATCGCCAAACCCAACGCCAGCATTGATACCGCCCGTTTATTGCTGGATTTAGCTTCTCGGAAATAACATGCTTATTTATTTTTTTTATAAGTTTGCCAGGTTCCTGGCCCTGCACCTGCCGTTAAAAGCAGGCTATAAGATAGCGGTTTTTATCTCTGACTTTAGATATATTTTTACGCCCCGGGACCGCATTAATGTCGCCGGTAATTTAAGCGCTATATTCCCGGATAAGTCCAAGAAAGAAATTGAGAGTATCCAGATAGAGATATTCCGGAATTTCGCCAAATACCTGGTTGATTTCTTCCGTTTTTCAGAGCTTGATGCGGGGTATATAAAAAAGAATATTAAACTGGAGAACCTGGATTATTTGGACGAAGCGCTTTCTAAAGGCAGAGGCGCTATAGTGCTTTCTGCGCATTTGGGCAATTGGGAACTGGGCGGGGCGGTGCTGGCGCTTTTAGGATATCATTTCTGGGGAGTGGCTCTTATGCATAAATGCAAAAAAATAAATGATTTTTTTAATTTCCAACGCCAGAGCAAGGGAGTCAAGGTCATACCGCTAGGCAACGCCGTCAGGCAATGCCTGGAAGTTTTAGGTAAAAATGAGATCGTTGCCTTGATAGGGGATCGGGATTTCAGCGAGAAAGGGATAGTGGCAGATTTTTTCAATAAGCCTACTTTTTTCCCTCCGGGTCCGGCCGCATTTTGCTTAAAAACCGGCTCGCCCATTGTGCCGGTATTCATGCTCAGGAACAGAGACGATACTTTTACCTTAAAAGTAGAGAAGCCTATTGAATTTCCCCCTTCAGGAGATAAAAATAAGGACATGCTGAAGCTGATCAACCGCTACAAGCTTATTATAGAAAATTACATCAGGGCATACCCCGGACAATGGTATATGTTCCGGAGGTTCTGGATATCATGAAGACCTGCGTGATTATACCTACTTATAACGAATCTCCTACGATCGCAGACCTGGTAAAGAGGATCCGGCAGCAGGGCCTGGAGGTTCTGGTAGTAGATGACGGTTCGGGCGACAGTACTTTTCATATCGCGCAGGATGCCGGAGCCAGGGTTTTAAAAAACCCGGTTAATATGGGCAAAGGAGTTTCCCTGATCAGGGGTTTTGATTATGCCCTGGCCAATGATTTTGACGCGGTAATTACGATGGACGGCGACGGCC
>JAQTNM010000177.1 GCA_028713875.1 Candidatus Omnitrophota bacterium
ATTGATACTCTAAGGGATTTGGCTTCGACCTACCGGCTCTTGGATAAGCGCCCGGATTCATTGCTTTACAGTATGCGCGCCCTCAATTTATGTAAAAGCGCATCCTTAGAGATTACAGACCCGCTGTTATTTTTTGAATACTTACTCCAACTCGGCTATTCATACAGGGCCAACGGAAATATAGCTAAAGCGATACCTATCTATCGGCAAGTCATTAAACTCCGGTTTAGGTCATTTTTTGGATTATTGAAATATCATTATCATGACCCATTTTCAATCTATTTAGCCGCAGGCACATTATCCAGCATTTTATTTCTGTTACTGGGGTATGCACATCCGGTTTTTTGGGGCAGCCTGATATTATTAGTTATGGCAATGTTAAATAGCTATCGGTATTCTTTTGGGAGAAAGTGGGTAACGCCTGAACGGATAGTAGATAATAGCCGGAGCAGGATATTCTTTGAGGTTTTCATTATGTTCATAATCACAAGTTTAATTACCTTTGCTTTGGTGCTGGCATTCTTAAAGCCAATTTTTGCAGTTGGTTTTATTGTTTTTAGCATAAATTTTGAATTATTTTTGTGGAGAAAAAGGCTTTCTGTGATTTCAGGCCTCTATCTTTTTGTTTTTAATTACCTGGAATTGAAATGGTTAATTATCCGTTGTTGGGCATGGGACATATTGACGAGAATGGCTTTAGCCCCCTTCTTGTTCATGGAAAAGATTTATAAAGTATTGGGAGTAGCCAAACTGGAAATCGTAAATAAATATATATATAGCCCGCTTCTTGTTAATTTAGCCGTGCTTTATAAGATACGCGGAAAATATGAGAATGCTCTCTCTTTTGCGCAGAGGGCATTAACAATACTAAGAGAGACTGTAGGCGCTAATGATCATTTTTCGGCAGAGTGTCTTGCGCTCATCGGAAACATCTACTTTGACCAGGAAAATTACCAGGCAGCTATACCATTTTTCCAACAGGCACAAGATGCAATGTTGGCGTCTGGAAAATCCAAGCAAGCGGATTTAGAACATTTTAAAAGGAAAGAGGAGGTTTCCAAGGAATTATCTGTTTTTTCTGCTGCATCCGGAGGCAGCTATAGGAAATAGAGGAGTTTCCCAGATGCAATTACATCTACTATTTTCACGCTTAGCCTTCCTATATATACTCCTAAAATAAGATTGCTCAATCTAAACAGAGAAAGACTTTGAAAATTAAGAGATTAAATGTTAAACTACAGCCTAAGCGCAGCGTTAACTAAACATTTGGCCAGATTATATTTCCTTTTGTCTCCATTCGGTCTCCGCCGGATTTGTTCATGAGATAGCAGTGGTTAGTGATTAAATTGAAAATGACTGGTGCGTAAATTTAGGGAGTCCCTTTTTGGGGTGCTCTCCAAACGAGCTTCTTCCCCGTGATCATATCGAAACGCCACAAAAAATTAGCCCTTAAAACAATAGTTGCAAGAAAGATATCTAGATTGCCGCCCGGCGACTGGAATAAGACCTATCCAGATGTGCTGGAGAGCTACGATTTCTTTAAAACCCTCGATGATTCAAACCTCGAACAGTTCTCTTTATATTATATAATGGTTTATGACCGCACACTACCCGTTGGCGCGACGGTTTGTTTTTTGATGGATTATCCGATGGATTCTGACATCGGCGGGCCCCTAAAGCGCGTTACCACCTTTATCAGAAAGCTGATGCCGAAATTTTTGAGCTTGAAGATCCTTTTCTGCGGTATGCCTTTAGGGCAAGGCAGAATTGGCATCACCGGACAGGCAGATACCGTTATGCAGGTGATCACGCGGCGCATTGAACAGATAGCCAGAAAAAACAAGGCAGCGGTAATCGTATTCAAAGGTTTTGATCAAGCCAGCGCCTTGCTGCTTGATCCTTTGAAAAAAGCCGGTTTCTCTAAAATTAAAAGCCTGCCTTCCACCGAACTTAAGATAGATTTTAAGGATTTCGAAGGATACCTAAAGACCTTAAGCAGCGCCAGCAGGTATGATTTAAGGAGGAAGTTTAAGAAGGTGGATGGGCAGGTGGATATCAGCCTGGAGACCGCGGTGGAATTAAAAGAGGATACGCTGCAGGAGGTCTACCGGCTTTATCTGGAGTTGGTCAATAAGCACGATATGGGGTTTGAGCTGATGCCGCTCGATTTTTTTAGGAAGATATCCCGGAATATGCCCAATCACGCAAAATACTTTCTCTGGAGGATAGAAGGCAGGTTAGTGGCTTTTATGCTTTGTTTTGTATCCACAGACCTTTTTATGGATTATTATCTGGGGCTTGATTATTCTGTGGCGCATAAGTACCATCTTTATTTTATCAAGCTGCGCGACACGCTGAATTGGTGCATAAAGCACGGCATAAAAAAATACGATATGGGTTTTACCGGTTATGAAACAAAGAAACGGCTCGATTTTGATCTTATTCCGTTATATATATATGTGAAACTGCGTAACAGGGCGTTGAGGCCGGTTTACAACCTTATTTGCAAGTTTCTAAAAAAAGAATGAGGATTAATATAAAAATAATACGCAGGTTTATACGTTTCGTAATTATCATTTTCTGCCTTCTAGCGGTGGCGGATGCCCTTACCTTTGGATTAAATTTCTTTGCTCCGCAGACAATGCCTAAGCCAAAGGACGCCCGGATTGTAGAAAGGCTGAAGGCACATGTGCGTAAGCTTTCTGAAGAAATTGGAGAGCGTAATCTTGATCATTATCCGCAGCTGGAGCAGGTAGCAGATTATATCACCAGACAACTTGAATATTGCAACTACAGGGTTAAATTCCAGGAATATACCTGGGAGGGCAAGAGAGTAAGGAATATCATCGCCCGAAAATGGGGATCAGTTTCGCCTGATAAAGTCATTGTCGTAGGAGCCCATTATGACAGTGTCGTTACTCCCGGTGCGGATGATAATGCCAGCGGCGTGGCGGCAGTTTTAGAGTTAGCCCGGATGCTAAGGAATAAACCCTCCCGTATGAGCATAGAATTCTGTCTTTTTACCAATGAAGAGGAGCCATTTTTTAAGACGGAGGTTATGGGTAGCCACATATTTGTCCGCAAGGCCAGGGCCGAGGCAAAGGATATCAGGGCTGTTGTGGTGTTTGATATGATAGGTTATTATTCGGATAAAATTAATTCCCAGAGGTATTTTCCTTTAATCACCGGATTATTCCTTCCCAATAGGGGGAATTTTATTTCCCTATGGTCTAACTTAAGGTCAGTCGATTTGAGCAATTTCCTCATACGATCTTTCCAGAAAAATTCCCGATTTTCTATCGTACTGCTGGCAAGC
>JAQTNM010000178.1 GCA_028713875.1 Candidatus Omnitrophota bacterium
CCCATCCCTTATCAATAACCCAATCCTGCTCTTTGTCGTTATGTATATAATATTTAGGGACAAAATACCCGGAGTAGGTGAATTTATGCAGGATATCGCGGCTTTCTTTTGTATTATCGCGGTCATAAATAGCGGTGGGGATATAGTCGATATCCCTGTTAGCGGCATAGCCAAAGATGATTATCTGGATAAGCGGAGAGATAAAAATGACCGTCTTCATCCGCGGGTCGCGTAAAACCTGCTTGAACTCTTTTATCCGTACGGCCTTTGCCCTTTCAAACATAATCTTTAGACCCCCTTTTTCCTGAATTTTCTTATTGCCAGGCTAAACATGATAATAGCGAATAAAAGCAGGAAAACCGCTTCATTCCACATTACCTGTATGCCGTTGCCTTTCAGGAACAACCCCCTTAATATAGAGATATAATAGCGCGCCGGGATCAGATAAGTCACTGCCTGAACGAACTTGGGCATATTAAATATAGGATAGATAAAACCCGAGAGAAGCGTGGTCGGTATAAAGGTACTCAGGGTTGCCAATTGCGACGCCAGTAATTGCGTCCGGGCTCCGGCAGAAATCAATATACCCTGGGAGAGGGCGCCGGTTAAAAATAGCGCGCTTAGGATGATAAGCAAAAAATAACTTCCCCGGAAAGGCACCCCGAACAAAACCCTGGCCATAAACACGCCTACGCTCAGGTCAAAGAAGCCGATTGTAAAATACGGTATGAACTTGCCGATGATGAGCTCCTGGGGCTTGACAGGAGTGGAGATCAGCTGCTCCATCGTGCCCCTTTCCCATTCCCGGGCTATGCAAATGGAAGTAAGGAGCGCGGCGATGATCATAATGATCATGGAGATGACCCCGGGCACGATATACCACCTGCTGTTTAAGCCCATGTTGAACCAGACCCTTGAACGCAGGTTCACGGTTTTGGACGGCCTGAAACCTGCCTCGGCAAAACTCTCGGTCAACAGGTCCGCGTTGTACTTCTGCACTACCGAACGCGCGTAGCCCATGGCTATGGTAGCGGTATTGGAATCGCTGCCGTCTACCAGGAGCTGCAGCGGAGCAGTTTTTTTGGATTCCAGATAATGCGAGAAATCCTTGGGAACCACCAGCGCCATCAGGACTTTATTCCTGTCGATCAGGTTATCGATATCGCGGTAGTTATCCGTGTAGCGGACTATTTTAAAGTATTTGGATAATTTAAAATTAAGCAGGAAATCCCGCGTAAGCTGCGAAGAAGCATCCTGGTCCCAGATAACAGTCGGCACCCGGTCAATGTCCAGGGAAAGCCCGTAGCCGAAGATGAGCAGCAGGAATACGGGTATAACCAGAGCCAACCCCAGGGAACGCGGGTCGCGCTTTATCTGTATGAATTCCTTGCTGGAAATAGCCCATATCCTTTTAAAGTTCATTTGTCCTTATGCTCCTCGTCGTAAGTCTCGATCAAAGAAACGAAGACATCCTCCAGTGAAGCCTTGATCCTGTTTACTGAATAATCGTTTATGCCCTGCTGCCGGAAAAAATCTTTTATATCCTGGGTCGCCTTGCCGGAATCATAGACTACCGCGTGGATATTTACGCCGAAAAGCGCGGTTTCCTTGACCGAATCCAGCTGCGAGACCTTCTCCATCCATTTTTCAGCCTCAGGCATGACTATCTCCAGGATCTCGTTCTTCATAATGCTGGTCTTCATCTCTTCGGGAGTGCCCATGGCGATCATCGTGCCGTGGTAGATCATCATCAAGCGGTCGCAGTTCTGTGCCTCGTCCATATAGTGGGTGGTTACGAATATGGTCCTACCCTGGGCAGCCATATCCTTGATGATATTCCAAAAATTCAGGCGGGTTATGGGGTCAACGCCCGAGGTCGGCTCATCCAGGAAAATTATCCCCGGTTGATGTATAATGGCGCACCCCAATGCCAGGCGCTGTTTCCACCCTCCGGAAAGGGTACGGGTGAGGCGCTTGCGGAATTCTTCTATGCCGGCTAACCTTATAGTTTCGTCTTTACGCTTTTCTCTCTCATTTTTAGGGATGTTATAAATGCGGCTGTAAAAATCAATGTTTTCCTCTACGGTAAGGTCATCGTAGAGCGAAAACTTCTGGGACATATAGCCGATATGTTGTTTTATATTATGCTGTTCTTTCACGATATCAAAACCTCCCACCGTGCCTTTGCCGGAAGTAGGGGTATAAATACCGCAGAGCATCCTTATGGTGGTGGATTTCCCCGCGCCGTTGGGGCCGAGGAACCCAAAGATCTCTCCCTGCTTTACTTCAAAGTTGATCTGATTGACCGCAATAAAATCCCCGAACTTTTTTTCCAGGTCTTCTACCTTTACGGCGATATTACTGCTTTGCGCTGCGGGATTCATAATCATTGATTATCCTGATGAATGCCTCTTCCAGTGTCCTGGCGCTACATTCTTTTTTTATGTTATCCGGCGTGTCGCACTTAAGCAGGCTGCCTTTGTGGATCAAGCCTACCCTGCGGCAACGCTCGGCTTCGTCAAGGTAGGAAGTGGAATAAAGTATGGTCACTCTCTCCTTGAGCAGGTCATAAAGGATCTCCCAAAAATCCCGGCGGGAAACCGGGTCAACCCCGTTGGTCGGCTCATCAAGGAACAGGACTTTGGGGGTATGGATAAGCGCGCAGGAAAGCCCCAGCTTCTGTTTCATGCCTCCGGATAATTTTCCGGCCAGTCTCTGCTTAAAAGGAATCAGGCCGGAGAAACCCAACAGCTTCTCGATTACCGCATCCCTCTTTTCTTTCGGCACACAGAAGACATCGGCATAGAACCTGATGTTCTCTAAAACCGTCAGGTCCTCGTAAAGCCCGAAACGCTGGGACATATAGGCGATATTCTCTTTAAGGGCCTCGGCTTGCTTGACAATATGTTTCTCGTAAACCCATCCCTCTCCCTCCGTAGGCTCCAGTATCCCGGTCAAAAGGCGCATGGTCGTGCTTTTTCCCGCGCCATCCGGGCCGACCAGGCCGAATATCTCCCCTTCTTCTATCTCAAGGTTAAGCTTATTTACCGCGGTATTATCCCCGAATTTCCGGGTAAGGCCGCTGGCCTTTATGGTTATCATTCTATTATATAGGCGTCTGCCGGCATGCCTGGCTTAAGTTCAAGGCTGGAGTTATCCGCCCTTACTTTGATCCTGTAAACAAGCTTGACCCTCTCTTGCGTAGTCTGGATGGTCTTAGGTGTGAATTCCGCTTCGCTGGAAATAAAAGAAACCCATCCTTTGTATTTTTTACCCGGGTAGGTATCGGTGACAACGTAGGCCT
>JAQTNM010000179.1:0-1949 GCA_028713875.1 Candidatus Omnitrophota bacterium
GGCGGCAACCAGAAAAGAGGCGGTTGGCCAGACTTATTGGATAGCCGATGCCAGGCCCTACACGACCCTGGAGATCTACTCGGCGGTTGCCGAGCTCCTGGAGGTCAAGAATTTTAAGCCGAAGTTCCTCCCGGGTTTTTCCTCGGAAATCTTCCTGCGCGCGGATAAGATCCTGCAAGCGGCTGGAACATACCAGACCGAAATACACGTAGCAGGGGAGATGAACAAGGATATCGCCTGCAGCATAGACAAGGCACGCGCCGAGCTCGGATATGACCCGAAAGTAGAATTGAAGGAAGGGATGCGGCGTTCCATAGCATGGTGCCGCAAGGTCAAGTTATTATAAGGAGCAGATGAAGATCTTATTGATTGCGCCGCCAAAAGACAATTATATGGGCGTTGCGCAATATCCGCCTATCGGCCTGGGGTACCTGGCCACCGCGGCCAGGAAAGGCGGGCATCAGGTCGAGATCCTTGATTGTGTTAAGGAAAAAATCAATTTAGGCGCGTTTGCCTCGTCGCTTGGAGCCAAAGACTTTGATGTTGCCGGCTTTACGGTATGGTCATTGGCTTTGCGGGAAGTAAAAGAAAGCGTCGCAATTATCAAGCGCATAAAACCGAAGGCAACCGTTATCCTTGGCGGTCCGCATCCATCCGCGCTTCCCGGGAAAACGCTGGAATTCTTCCCACAGGCTGATTTCGCCTTTAGGGGAGAAGGGGAGGGCGGATTCCCTTTGTTTTTGTCAGCGCTGGAACGCGGCGGTGATCTGCGCGGGGTTCCGGGCCTGGTATGGCGCCGGGGTTCCGGGATCATTGCCAATGACCCAAGTATGGCGGACGATCTGGATACGTTGGGTTTTCCCAGCTGGGACCTGATCAAGCCCAGGGAATATTTTATGCCCGGGTCCCTCATCGGCAAAGATACCTCGGTTCTTACCTGCACGCGGGGATGCCCTTACAGCTGCACGTTTTGCTCTGCCTGGATAACAGCGGGCAAGAAGATCAGGAAACGCTCGATACAAAACATCTGTCAAGAGTTAGACTACCTGGATAAAAACTACGGGATAAAGATATTTGACATTCCCGATGAAAATTTTACCTTCGACAGGAACTTTGTGAAAGAATTCTGCGCTGCCGTCATTCCGTATAAGAAACGTTTTGAATTCTTCCTGCCTAACGGCATACGGCTGGACTCCCTGGATGAAGAGATACTTTTTTTAATGCGCAAGGCAGGTTTCCGCCGCGAGGTAGCCGTGGGTATCGAGTCAGGCTCTGAACGGGTGCTCAAACTTATGAAAAAGAACCTTTCACTGGCAATGGTGCGGGAGAAGGTAAAGCTGTTGCGCAAGGCAGGCTTCAGGCCGATAGGGTATTTTATACTTGGTTTTCCCGGCGAGACAAGGGAGGATATGGAAAAAACCGTTGCGTTGGCGATAGAGCTTAAATTATCCGCTGCCGCATTTACTCCTTTCGCGCCTATGCCCGGGACGGAGGCAACCTGTGCTTTGATCGAACGCGGGGAGTTGCCCGCGGATTTTGATTTTACCTCGGTAACGACGGATAGAGTGGCATATGCCCCTTCGGGGATGACCAGGGATGAACTGGATGTAATACGAAAGCGGGCCCTGCTCAGGTTTAACCTGCGCTGGCGGCCCTTACTGTATTATTTCGGCAATTACAACAGCTTCAAGTTTGCCTGGGCGAAATTTGTCAACTTATTCGTTAAGGGAGGGCAGGTAAGGGGACAATGAAACATTCGGCTCGCCACAGGAAATTTGTGATCATCTATTTGCTGCTTATAGCCGTTTTATTCGCTTCTCTTATCGTCACCTATAAGCTTTCCGCAAGAAAGATACACCTTCAATTGAATTCCCTGTTTAACACATTGCGGTATAATGCTGCGCTGCATACTGCGCGCACGCCGGTTAAGCAGGAGTGGCTTAAAGAAT
>JAQTNM010000179.1:1959-3300 GCA_028713875.1 Candidatus Omnitrophota bacterium
AGAATGGAAGGGGATAGAGGAGAGTTGGAATAAGATAGGTTATCTGGTCCACGTGCCGTACCTTATGTTCCAGTATACCCCCAATGTCAGGAGCCCGCATTTGAATACCAATGATATGGGTTTTCGCGGCAAGGAAGATTATTCGCACCTTCCTTCGGTTGCGGTGGACGAAAACTACCGGTATGTCGTCTTGCTGGGAGGGTCAGCAGCTTTCGGGGCATTCTCTGTTTCAGATGAAAAGTCTATCTCAGGCCAGTTAGAGACCATGCTCAATGCTTCATATAAGAAAGGCAGGCCTTTTAAGGTCATCAATTTAAGCGCGGGGTTCTATAATTCTTTTCAGGAGCTCATCGCCTATATCCTCTATGGGCTGAAATTCAAGCCGCAGGTCGTGATCACCTTTGACGGTTTCAATGATGCCAGCGTTTCTTCATCCATTCATGAGGCCAAGCGCGTGCCCCTGGTCTCGGGCAATTATTACTATACCAAAGAAGTGCTGGACAGGATAAATGCCGGATCGCTTAAACCTAAGCGCCGGGCTTCTTTTCTTTCTTCGGGGGACAAGCATACCTCATGGGATAAGGAATCGGGGGATTTTATCAATGATGTGGTGGCGCTCTACCGGCGTAACCTCGAGCTGATCTGCCTGCTTTCCCGGGAAAGCAATGCGCGCGTTATATTAACCCTGCAGCCTGTGCAGGTATTGGAAAACGGCCATCTGGCCTGGAGGTATGACCGCGAAGATCTTGAGGCGGTCTATCGGCTTCTGCCGGGAGAATTGCGGTCTTTAGCAGCAAAGCATAATGCCGGATTCATCGATTTCCAAAAGATATTTTCCGAAAACAAAACATACAACGATTATTTTTCTCATACCGACCCCGTGCACCTTATTGATGAGGGGCAGCGCATCGTAGCCGGTTATATGGCGGAGAAGATAAAGGCTCTCTTACCCGATGAATAATAAGATAACGGTCATCTTTTTCCTTTTTATTTTCCTCCTTGCTTTATCTTTGCGTTTTGCAGGAATACGTTACGGCCTTCCGGATCTGTCTCATCCGGACGAAACCAGGGTCATACTGGATACCCTCTCCATGGGGCACAGGATGAGCCTTTTGCCGGAGCGCCCGGATTACGCGCTGTTGTACCGGTATTTCCTGCTTTTTCTTTTCGGGGCGTACTTTATGATCGGCAAAATTTCCGGGATATTCAAAGGAACTTTGGATTTCGCGCTTAGTTTCATGATTAATGCCTCTCCGATCTATCTGCTTGCAAGGTCGGTCAGCGTGTTATTCGGCACTGCCATTGGAGGGGCCGCATATCTAGTGGGCAAGCGAATATTCA
>JAQTNM010000180.1 GCA_028713875.1 Candidatus Omnitrophota bacterium
CCTGCGCCCTCATCCCGCCTACAAGAATGTTGTTTGGATCATCACCGACATCCTTGCCGAAAGAATTCCAGATATACTGCAAGTCAGGGCTTATGGACAAATGTTTATTGAGGTGTATCTTGTAGTATGATTCAATATGCCCTTCGGGCTTAGCCGAATAGCCATAGTATCTTTTGTAATCACCTGAAGGAAATACCTGTCCGATTGCAAAAGCTAAAACATCTTTCTCTCTGCCCCAAGGCTTACCTTCCACCTGAAAACCGCTGCTCCAGGAGTGCTTCAGGGAATAGAGCGTTCCGTCAGCCGCAGGGACAAGGGGATTAGGATTATAGACTTCCGGGTTCTGCCAGCCGTAACGACAAAATGCAGTAACGACATCATTGAGTTTCTGGTCAAAGCTTAAGCCAAAGCCGTAGGCGGCTTCTTTTCCTTTTGTTGCATCCATCCATTTAGTATGCGGCAAATTGTTATTCCAGCCATAGAAGCGGTAATTACCGGCAAGGTTAAAGAAATTAGTTTTAAAACTTACTTGCCCGATGTTAAACAGGTTATCAAACATTCTGCTCCAATTGTCGCTGTTACCGTTAAACATGCCATAGCCCAATTCAACCCACTCTTTTGGCATATAGGCAAGGCGAAGGCCGGCGGTGTTATCCGGAAACTCAAGAGTCGGCGCATTGCGGAAGATGCGGCCTAAAAATTGAGTCGTTTCGTCATTAGCAACCTCGCTTTGGTCAAAATAGGCAGTGGGGTCGAGCTTACCGAAAGTGACCGCGGCTCTATCTTTAAATAATCCCTGCTCATACCATAACTCGGTTACTCTGACATTTTCATGATTATCGGCATCGCGGTTGACATTGCTGTATACGGTTAAATTGTCTTCAAGGCCGTCACCTTGGCCGCCTTCAAGATGCAGGAATGCCTTGCCGTTTACTTCCTTAAATTCCTTAGCCAAAGTTATATCTGCCGAATATGATCCGTCGGTGCGAGCTCTCTTTTGCGTTTGTCCATCGCTGGGATTATTGACGTTATTGGTCCCCTGGACAATTATGGTCATCCCCGCACCAAGCTCTAAGCCTTCCATCAGCTGCATAGGGGCACCGGGAACACGTTTGAGTTTTTCTTCAAATTGCGAGAATTTTGATTCATACTCACTAATTTGCTGCGCCTGTGTCTGTACTGTTGTATTCTGGGTAGCAATATACTTGTCCTGACCAGAGACTTTTTTTTCCAGAGCCTGAATACGCTCCTTAAGCTGATTAATCTCATCCCTTATGGATACATCATCGGCAAATACTGAAGTGCTGCATAAAAAAGAAAAAACCAACAAAAACAGTACCATTTTCTTTACTACTGCCATAAATATGCCCCCTTTCAACTGTTGTTTGCTCCAGCTTAAAGTTTATGGTATACTTATGGCTGGGCTTAGGTTAGTGTTCAACGCCTGAGTACCGCGCCCCGCCGGATTCTTCCAAGGAGATGGCGGGGTGTTATTTTTATATTACTTTTTTAAATTTCGTGTTACGATAAGCTAAAAAAATATGGCGCAATAACCATTAAATACACTTACCGGTGCTTGACATGCTAAGCGTTGTGTGCTTAACCCCCTTAACTGCTTTAAGCATATCGGCAAGTTTTTGAGCCACTTGAGGCCTTCCTTTTACAGCGATTATCTCAAGGCAATTATGGTGATCTAAGTGAATATGCTGGGTAGAGATAATGCTGCTTCCGAAGTCGTGCTGAATATCCGTTAATTTATTCACTAATTCACGCCTATGGTGGTCATAAATAATAGTAATAGTACCGGCGACTTCATTTCCCTCCAGCCACTCCTGCTTGACAAGGCTCTCCCGGATTAAATCCCTGATCCCCTCCGAGCGGCAATTATAATTTTTCTGCCGAAGGCAAGCATCAAAACGATGCAATAATTCTTTTTCTAAAGAAACTCCGAACCTGACCAAATTTGCCATAGGTTTTCTTAGTGATATTACTTTTTTAAAAATAGTAACACAAAATTAATGCTTGTCAAGTTAATTCTTTGTTTAGAAGGCACCTTTAGAATTTATTCATTAGGCTGAACTTACCCGGGCCGGTGATAACCAACACCAGGCAGACGCAGGCAATGAGAAAATTATATTCAAAGCCTCCGTTTTGCAGAAAAAAACCTTTTGCCAAGTGCACCTTCAGGGCTGCCACTACGATAAAAACCAGCAAAAATAGCGCCGCTACCCGGGTGAGGAGGCCAAAAATCAGACAGGCGCCTCCAATTAACTCCGTATAAGCGCCGATATACGCCCAGAGCATCGGCGGTCTAAAACCAAGCCCGGCTAACATTTGAGAAAACCCGCCGATTTGCGGGCCTCCAAAAAGGCCGAATGCTGCCTGACCCCCATGGGCAAGGAAAATTATCCCGAGAGCAAGCCGTAAAACCAGAATCGCCAAGTCATTCATCGCTACCCTCCTTTTAGCAGATTTTTTACAATCCCGATTTTATTTTTCAAACTGTAAGACCGGTAGAGACACATCAAAAAATGAAATAGTGTCGGCAATTTCCCTCTAAATTTTACACCCAGGACTTCACCGCACGAGCGGTTATTCGCCATCGGGATAATGTAGCCTAAATCAAGTGGCCGGTATTTTTTCAGTTTCTTACCTTTAATGGTGTTGATGATATTTCCGGCTGCGCAATAACCCTGGAAAATAGCAAATTGCACTGCCATGCGTAAAAAAGTATTGTGGTACGAAAAATAAGCCGCATCCCCGATGACAAAGCAATGTTCATTCAGCCGCAAATATTCATCCGTCCTGATTCTTCCCTGCGGATTTTTTTCTGCCGCTAAATTCTGGATAAAGCTGGCGGTTTTTACCCCTGCGGCCCAAATGACCAGTGCCTGCTCAAAAGTCTTCTGCCCTGAAACAAAAACCCTTTCCCCCTCGATTTTCTCAATCGCGCTATTTGGCAGGAGTTCGATATTCAAATGCTTAAGATTGGCATTTACATAATCCTTTATCCAGGCCGGCAAAGGACCTAAAATGGAGGGCGAGCGTTCAACAATAATTATTCTGCCATCCCGCTTATTTTTCTCTAAAAATAACCTTAAATTCGTAACTACTTCTACCCCCGTATACCCGCCCCCGCTAATGATAAAATTTTTAAATTCTTTCTCTTTTAAGACAGCTCTGATCCTTGCGGCATCTGCGACACTATCTAAGGCATATGCGCCCTCTTCTATATTCTGGTTGCCGTAAAAATTGGTCTCGCTGCCCGAGGCGATTACCAAAAAATCATACTCTAAGGA
>JAQTNM010000181.1 GCA_028713875.1 Candidatus Omnitrophota bacterium
AGGTCACCAAGGAAGCGCTGGACAGAATAGAGCGTAAATTCACGCAAATAGAGATCGACCGCTTTATCCTGGAAGAATTAAAGAGGCATGACAAAAATAAAGAAGCGGCAAAATTCATCCGGGAATTTGATCTTTATATCCAGAATAAGGAAAGCGACGGCTTAAGCCTTAAGTTTGAAGGCGCTAAATTAAAACCCGAATACCGGTTCCTGGTTTTGAAATTAAATGCCGTGGAAAAAGCGATTACCAAAGAATTGGGTAAGGCAGCTTTGCTGAAGATCAAGGATGCCTACGAGCAGGAAATGACCAGAAGGATCCTGCAGGAACGCCAGGTAAAGACCTAAATGATCTGGATAAAGATAATACGCCTGTTTTTGATTTTATCTGCCGGGGTCATCCTTATTCTTCTCTACCTTAGGTATATTGAAAAAAATACCGTTTTTCATCCTATGAAAGAGATAGAATATACCCCAAAAGAATTAGGTTTAGTTTATCAGGATATTTCTTTTAAAGCGCCTGACGGGGTTATTCTTTCCGGGTGGCTGGTGCCCTGCCAGAATGCGCGCTATACCGTTCTTTTTGCCCACGGCAATGCCGGCAATATCAGCCACAGGATAGAAAAGATAAAATTCTTTCATACTCTAGGCTGTAGCGTGTTTATTTTTGATTACCGCGGATACGGCAAAAGCAAAAGCAGCCCTTCTGAAAAGGGCTTATACGAAGACGCCCAAGGCGCGTATAACTATCTTCTTTCAACCGGCGTAAGACCGCAGGACATCATCGGCTACGGAGAATCATTGGGCGGCTCGGCGATCATTGACCTGGCTTCCAGGAATAAGCTTGCGGCCCTGATTACCGACAGCGCCATAAGCAGCGCAAAAGACATGGTAAAGGTTATCTACCCGTTCCTGCCTTACTGGGTATTTTCCGTGCGTCTTGATTCCGTAGATAAAATAAAATCCATCACTATTCCCAAGCTGATCATCCACAGCAGCAATGACGAGATCGTGCCTTATCAGCTGGGCGAGAAGCTTTATGAGGCTGCTCCCCAGCCGAAAGAGTTTTTAAAGATCCACGGCGGCCACAACAGCGGTTTCTTCGAGTCAGAGCCGCTTTTAAAAACAAAAATAGCCGCATTTATCAAAGGACTACCGGCATGAAAATAATCGACAGCCACAGCCACTGGTTACCAGCCGACATTATCAATAACGCCCATTTCTTCCATAAGGGCTGGGGCGATATTGAAGCCCAGCTTAAGATGATGGAGGCATCCGGCATTGCTCAGGCAGTACTTAGCTATCCTACCTCTGATGCCCACCTTAAATTAGGAGGCAGCAATGAAGTTGCGCGCATCTTTAATGATAATGTGGCCAGGATTTTGAAACGCTGCCCGGATAAATTTATCGGTGCCGCTGTTTTACCCATAGATAACAGCCGGGCAATGCTTGATGAGTTAAAGCGCTCAAGAGAAGAGTTGGGGTTTAAAGCCATTTCTTTAGCCACAAGTTATGACGGTATCTACCTTGACGACAGCCGGTTCCTCCCGCTTTTTAAGGAAGCCCAGGCTAAAAAAATTCCGATATTTGTGCATTCCCAGATTATCGCTCCCATCGGCGTTGAGCGGGTAAAAGACCCCCTGCTTACTCCTGTAATTGAATATATTTTCGACACCGCCATTTGTATCGGTAAGCTTCTAATGTCAGGCATGTTAAAAGACCTTGAAGCTACGCTTATTTTCGGTTATTTCGGCGGGGCAATGCCTTTTTTAGAGCAGCGTTTTGACGCTACTTATCAGATGCTGCGGGGGATGAATTTTGTCAGGGATTTGGGGGGCCTGCCTACGGAGTTCCTGAAGAAGGTTTATGTAGATACGGGAGGGGATAAAAGCAAAGCCAATATTGACATCTCCGTATCTTTTTTCGGGGCAAATCATATTCTTTGGGGCAGCGACTGGCCGGCTAAAAAAGACATCGCCGCAGGCATCAAAGCCGTCAATGACTTAGACATATCCCAGCAGGATAAGGAAAACATCCTCGGCGGGAATTTAGAGAAATTACTTGCTCTTTAAGATTTACTAAATAGGGGACGTTTCTATTTTAGCGGGTACTAAATAGGGGACGTTTCTATTTTAGCGGGTGGGTTGGGTTGATTTCGAGTTGTGTCAAGAAATTAAAATTTTGGAGTGCACGGAAGCGAAACCATAAAATATTGCAAATATTATGAAAAAGAGCAATAAAATAATAATAGTAGTAGCAGCTTCTATCGTATTCGTTGTTTTGGGCATAGCGGCATTCACTGTATTCTATGACCAGGCAGTTCTGGTCAGAAAAGGCACGCTCTATCGCCTGGCCTCCTCCGATAAAGTGGTTGCCCTGACGTTCGACGACGGGCCTTCTCCCGTGTGGACCCCGAAGATATTGGATGCGCTCAAAAAAGCGGATGTCAAAGCCACCTTTTTTATGCTCGGAGAGCATGTAGAGAAATATCCCCAAATAGCAAAACGCGTTGCTGAAGAAGGACATGAAATCGGGAATCATACCTATGACCACCACGTTTTAATTTATTATAAACCTGAGGAACTGTTAAAGGAGATAAAGGATGCCGAGCGAGTCATCCAAAAGGCCACAGGCAAGACAACCATATATTTTCGTCCTCCCAAAGCCTGGCTGACCGCTCAGGAAAAGAAAGAAATAAAGGAATTAGGATATAAGATTATTTTATGGTCCATTAATTCAAAGGATTGGGTTACCTTCGACGACAAATACATTGTGAAATATATTGCGCGCAATATCCAGCCGGGGGATATCATTCTCTTCCATGACAGCGGGGGAGTTTTTAGCACTGAAGGCGGAGACCGCCGGGAGACAGTCAGCACTATTCCGCGGCTGGCGGAAAAACTGCGTCAGATGGGCTATAGATTCGTAACGATAAGCGAGTTGCTCGAGTTAGAAAAATCAAAAAAACCGGCTCCTGCGGCATAAATTATAACTTAATAACAAAGGAGATAAGCAATATGCAGATGCAAAAAGACATACATTTGACCGGCAAAGACCTGACGCAGATGGTGCAGTTAAGGCCTGAAGACGTAGGTAAATATGCGATCGTTCCCGGGCCGCGTGACCGGATGGAAGCGGTGATGAAGAAACTGGAAAATCCGGTAAAGAACTTCTCGTTTATGGAATATAGCATGTATACTGGACAGTATGCCGGGGTCAAGGTAACTACCATTAACGGCGGCAGATTTTCAACCGATACATC
>JAQTNM010000182.1 GCA_028713875.1 Candidatus Omnitrophota bacterium
CAGGCATCTGACGGCGATACGGCACAGGTGGGGCCGGGGATCTCCGCGCATTTAAATATACCGCAGGTAACTTACGTGAAAAAAATAGAAGAGGTTAAAGGAAATATCATGCGGGTAGAAAGAATGATGGAGGAAGGCTTTGAGATCATCGAAACTCCTCTGCCGGCGTTACTTACCGTGGTAAAGGAGATAAACGAGCCGCGCCTGCCGTCTTTAAAAGGAATGATGCGCGCGAAGAGTGCTAAGATCGCTCTTTGGACGCAGAAAGAATTGAACCTTGACCCGCAAAAATTAGGCCTCTGCGGCTCGCCCACTCAAGTAGTGAAGATCTTTACTCCCACGCCAAGAGCCGGCGGACAAAAACTTACCGGTGAAATTCCTGAGATTGCTACAGCCCTAGTTGATTTATTAAAGGACGAGGTACATTAATAATGCCTATTCAGATCATTGTTGAGAAATGCACGGGTTGCACTTTATGCGTAAAGGTTTGTCCTTTTGATGCCATACGTATTATGGATAAAAAAGCGGTAATTAACTTAGATAAATGCAATCTCTGCGGCGCCTGTGTGCCGGCATGTAAATTTAAAGCAGTCCTTTTAGAAAAAACACCCCTGAAATGCGATCTTCCGGATATCAAAGATTATAAGGGTATATGGGTTTTTATTGAGCAAAAAAAAGGTAAAGTCCAGTCAGTGGCCTATGAGCTTTTAGGCAAATCCCAGGAATTGGCTAAAAAACTTGGATGCCAGGTAAGCGGTGTTTTGATCGGCAATGACCTTGACGATCAATTGGATGAATTGATCTGGCATGGCGCGGATAATATCTATCTGGTCGAGGCTCCGGAAATCGCGGAATTCCAGGATGAGCCTTATACGAATATTTTAGTGGAGTTGATCAAAAAGCACAAGCCCGAAATCGTCCTTTGCGGGGCAACCAGCATCGGCAGGTCTCTGATTTCCCGGGTGGCGGTGAATATAAAAGCAGGCTTGACCGCCGATTGTACGGGCCTGGATATCGACCCCGATAAAAAAATACTTTTACAGACCCGTCCTGCATTCGGCGGAAATATCATGGCCACGATTATCTCGCCTAATTACCGCCCGCAGATGGCAACTGTCCGGCATAAGGTTATGCAGCCGATGGCGCCCGATAAACATCGTAAGGGCAAGATCATCAAAGAAAGCTTTGATGCTTCGCTTTATTTTTCGCGGACGAAACTTCTGGATATAATAGAAGAGATAGAGTCCCTGGTAAATTTAGCGGAAGCGGATATTATCGTTTCCGGCGGAAGAGGAATGGGCAATGCGGAAAATTTTAAAATATTAGAAGAGCTTGCCCATGTGCTGGGTGCTGCAGTAGGTTCATCGCGCGCAGCTGTAGATGCCGGCTGGATGCCTTATTCGCATCAGGTAGGGCAGACCGGGCGCACCGTTTCCCCTAAAATCTATATTGCCTGCGGTATATCCGGGCAGATCCAACACCTTGTCGGTATGCAATCTTCAAAGATCATCGTCGCCATCAATAAAGATCCCGAAGCCCCCATATTTAAAGTCGCTACTTACGGTATTGTCGGTGATCTCTTTCAAGTCGTTCCCGCATTGACCAAGAGATTCAAAGAGGTTCTCAGGAAATAGTTATGAGATCCGAATTAAAAAATCTGCAGCAAATATACTTAAATCATATCAAAGAAAAAACTCTGCCTTTGCCCAGGATAATCCATGTAGAGACAAGGTCAAAGTGCAATGCCTTTTGTAATTTTTGCCCTGCCTCTGTAAACGCGGATACGCGAAAAGATATACACATGCCGGATGAACTCATTGCAAGAATCATCGATGACTTAAGTAAAGTAAATTATCCTAACCGGCTTTCATTTTATAATAATAACGAACCTTTTCTTGATGGAAGGATATTCCAGGTCATCAAAAACGCCAGAGAGAAGATACCGCAGGCCTATTTGGAGTTAAAGTCAAACGGCAGCATATTAACTACAGAAAGTATCCTGAAGGTATTCAACGCAGGGCTGGATATGCTTTACATAAGCTATTCTTCGGACACTCCTAAAGACAGGTCCAATATCCAGCAGATAAAGAAAGACCTGGAAAAGATCAGGAGGCTTAAAGGGCATATGGAGGAAGGCATATATTTTACCAGGATAAAAATTGAATCTAGGGATGTAAATAGGGTTATGGGTAGCCGTTGTGGATATAGCCCCAACAAGGCATACCAAGAAAAGCCTCAGCAAAAGATGTGCTTACGCCCCTCTGAAATGATGACGATAAGCCCTGAAGGTAAAGTATCGGTATGCAGCGAAGATTTCTACTATACGATAGATATGGGCAATATTCAAAAAGAAGGATTAATTAATATCTGGCGGTCTGTCGCCTGGGATGAAACCAGGTATAAACTCTTAAGCGGCAAGCGCGATTACCACCAGGCATGTTCTAAATGTGATTATAAAGGTTTTACCTACGAAATGCTAAAAGAGAATGATTTATATAGAAAACCCTTCAGCTCGAGATTAAAAAAATCCATAAAGATGCTGATGAAAGGCTAGTATGTCGCAAAAAATAAAATTTGCCATTATAGGGGCTTCAGGAGTTGCGCCAGGCCATATAAAGGCTATTCAAAGTAACCCTCACGCAGAACTTGTTTATCTTTATAGCCGGGACGCAGAAAGGTCAAAAAGCTTTGCCAAGCAATACGGTTTAATAGCGGCGGCAACATACGAACAGATCTTGTCTGATAAGAATATCGATGCCGTGGATATAGTCACGGAGCCCAGCCGGCACGCAGAGCTAGCGTTAATGGCTATCCAAAATAAAAAGCATGTCCTTATCGAAAAACCGCTAGAGACCGATATGTTAAAAGCGCAAGAGTTGGTAACAGAGTCTTCCAAGGTTTCTACAATAACAAGCGTGATATCTCAAAAGCGTTTCGAGCCTGTAATAAAGGCGATGAAAGGGCAGCTTGATAATAGGATAAGCGGAGATATTTTTTTAGCGGAAGTGAAAATGTTTTGGCATAGGACCAGTGATTATTATGCAAAAGGTAACTGCTGGCGTAGCCATGAAGGCAATGTCCTTGTCAATCAGGCCATCCACTGGATAGATATTGCAATCTGGTTTTTCGGTTTTCCCCTGAAAATAAAATCCTTAAACTTAAAAGTAAAAAAAGAAATATCCTGCTATGATACCGCGATATGCTGCCTGGAAATGCCGAATAATATTTTGTTTAACTTAG
>JAQTNM010000183.1 GCA_028713875.1 Candidatus Omnitrophota bacterium
TGAGCGCCACTGGCGCGAAACTACGGGGGTGAAAAGGGCTCGACTTAGATAAGCCGGGTAAAAGTAGCATGCCGCGGACGCAGGGTGGGCCGCGTTAACAATCCTTGCACAATATAAACGCAAACACACCAGTGTTTAACCGTACATTAGCGTTTCAGCCGAAACCGGCTGCAATGCCGATGTTCGCGGGCGTAGGAGCCTTCGGGCTTAATTAAGCCTGAAGCCTTCACTCATTTGCGCCTACGGGGTGAGTGGAGAAACTAGTAGGCTGGTCCCGCGCCTTGCCTTTGGACGCAGGATGAGACAATTAAAGGCTGCGGCTTAGCCGATCCTGCCTAACGGAGCGGCTGAGTTTAAGCTTAAAAGTCAGGCTAAGCATGTAGCGACTTCTATTCGATTGTTTAAGGACGGCGGTTCGATTCCGCCCACCTCCACCAAATTTTTGCGACAAGCAAAAATTTGGTGGATACTTGAGCGAACGAAGTGGCGCGACAAGCGCCACAGTGAGCGAAAGTATCTCCACGGCTAAAAATGAAATAATTACTCCATGACTAATAACCTGCAAAAAAATATAATTTTATTTTTATTAGCCGCTCTTTTTATTTCCGGCTGCGCCGGCGCACCCGTAAGAGAGAGCCTGCCCACTTACAGCCTCAACGGCACAACGTATCTGTCTCTGGTGGGCCTGTGCGATTCCAGGAAGATAGATTTTGAATATGATACTTTTACCAGGACGGCCAGGTTAAGCAAAGCAGGCCATCGCGTCAGTGTCATGGCGGGGGATTCCCTCGTATTGGTAGACGGAAACCCCCTGCACCTGAGGAATCCCGTAGATATTTACCAGGGCGTATTAGTGGTGCCTTATAAATTTAAAGAACAGGTGGTGGATGTCTTGTTCAAGGAGACGGCTCTTCCTAGCCGTCGCTCAATAGCTGCCCCCAGGATCAGAAAGATAGTCATTGATGCCGGCCATGGAGGGGTTGACCCGGGGGCTATAGGCAAGGCGGGTTTAAGAGAGAAGAACGTGACTTTGGATATCGCCAAGAGATTATATAATCTCTTGAGGTCTGCCGGATATAATGTAGTTATGACCCGTTCCGCGGATGTATTTGTTCCGTTGGCGCGCAGGGTAGATATGACCAACGATTCTGGCGCGGATCTTTTTATCAGTATCCATGCCAATGCCAACCGGGTAAGGAGCCTGTCTGGTTTTGAGGTATATTATATTTCAGGAGGCGCCAATGATTACCGCAGGGCTCTTTCGGCGGCAGAAAAGGAGACGCTTAATCTGGGAAGAGACTGTATCTCTCGCCCTTCATTAAACTTAAGGACCATACTCTGGGATATGATCTATAGCGATAACCGCGCCCAGTCCCTGGAATTGGCCGGGGATATATGCCACTCCATAGACAGGAACCTCAATATCAGGGTGATCGGGGTAAAGGCCGCTAATTTCTATGTCTTAAAAGGCGCCTCTATGCCCAGTCTTTTGGTTGAAATCGGGTTCCTCTCTAATCCCAGCGAAGAGCGCATGATCAAAAACGGCTCTTACCGCCAGCAGGTGGCTTCCGCCATCGCGGAGGCGGTAGAAGATTACGCGAAAGACAATAACTTTACGGAGGCCTGTAATTGATGAAGGCGATAGGGGTTTTTGATTCCGGCTTGGGCGGGCTTACCGTAGTCAGGGAATTGATCCGGCAGCTCCCTTACGAAGATATAGTTTATTTCGGCGATACCGCGCGCGTCCCCTACGGCACAAAATCCAGGGAGACTATAATCCGTTTTTCTACGGAGGATATACTGTTTTTGCTTAAGCATGACGTAAAGCTTATCTGCGTCGCCTGTAACACTGCCTCAAGCGTCGCCCTTTCGGCAGTCAAGGGGCATTTTAAGGTGCCTATCGTAGGGGTGATCGCTCCGGGCGCGAAAGAGGCGATCTCTGCCACGCAGAACAAACGTATCGGGGTCCTGGGTACCAGGAGCACCGTAAAAAGCAGGGCATACGATACCCAGATAAAAAAGCTTGACCCCGGGGCCCAGGTTACGGCAGTGGCCTGTCCTTTATTCGTGCCCTTCGTGGAAGAAGATTGGTTAAGCGGGAAAGTTATTTTGGAGGTAGCCAGGGCCTACCTTAAGCCGCTTAAAGACGCTAAGGTCGATACGGTTATCTTAGGGTGCACGCACTATCCTTTATTAAAGCCGGTGATTAAAAAGGTCCTGGGCGAAAGAGTAGTTTTAATAGATTCTGCCAGGCAGGTAGCAGGGGAGGTCAGGAAGATTTTAGCGAAAGGCGGCCAGCTTAATAAGAAGCGCGCCAGCCGCCGCAGGTTTTATGTCAGCGATAATCCCGAAGGCTTCTCAAAATTAGCCAGGAGGTTCCTGGGTAAATCAGCGCAGAACGTGATGAAGGTGAATAATGTATAGGATAAAAGTAGAATCTAATTACAGCTCAGCGCACAACCTCAGGGGCTACCGCGGTAAATGCGAAGAGCTTCACGGCCACAACTGGAAGGTGGAGTTGAGGGCAGGAGGCTCCAAGCTCGATAAGTCCGGGATGCTCCTGGATTTTAAGCACCTCAAAAAGAAATTAAACGTAGTCCTGGATAAGCTGGACCATAAATATCTTAACGGCATAGCTTATTTCAAAAAAGTTAATCCTACCTCAGAGAATATCGCTAAGTTTATTTATGATTCTTTGAAAAGCGGCGTTCCCGGGATTCTATCGGTGACGGTCTGGGAGAACGAAACCAGCTGTGCCACTTATGAAGAATAAGCAGCGGCCTGCCGCTCATCGGGCAGTGGTCTTATTATCCGGCGGCCTGGATTCCGCCACTGCTTTATATTTTGCTAAAAGTAAGGGGTTCGCTTGTTTTTGCCTGGTCTTTGATTACGGCCAGCGCCATAAAAGAGAGGTAGGGGCAGCCAAGAAGATCGCCCGCGCAGCGGCTGTGCCGTATAAAATTATAAAAATCGCCTTGCCCTGGCAGGGCTCAGCACTTTTAGATAAAAGAATAACGATACCGGCTGGGCATAGCAGCAAAGGGATACCCGGCACCTATGTGCCCGGGCGCAACATTATTTTTTTAAGTTTTGCCCTTTCTTATGCCTAGGCAATCAAAGCAGGGGCGATCTTTATCGGTGCGCATACCCAGGATTACAGAGGTTATCCGGATTGCCGCC
>JAQTNM010000184.1 GCA_028713875.1 Candidatus Omnitrophota bacterium
GATTTCCACGGCTCCTTCCAGGTCTTCCACTTTTAAAATAGCCATTTTTTCCTGTTTTGCGCGCGTAAGGGTCTGCTTTATTTTGGCGATCAGGCCCACGATCTTGACTTCCGTATCGTCATTTTGAGAAGAAAGGTTGGCTATGGAGGTGGATGCGAAACGCTTCAGCTGTCCGGCGTAACGCGCCAGGGGATGGCCGCTGACATAAAAACCCAGCATCTCCTTTTCAAAAGTCAAAAGCTGGTGTTCGGGCCACTCCTTCATCTGGTGTATCTGGTTGTCGCCATTGCCGGCAAAGGCATCTTTCGCAAAACCCTGGTCAAAAAAGGAAAGCTGCCCGCGCGCATGCTCCCTCTGCATTTTTGCGGACTGCTCCAGTATCTGGTCCAACTGGGCAAACATCTGGGCCCGGGCTAACCCGAAAGAATCCAACGCCCCGCATTTTATCAGGCTCTCCAGCACTTTGCGGTTGACCAGCCTTAAGTCAATACGCTGGCACAGGTCGGCAAGCGAAACGAACACCCCCTCTTTCCTCGCTTCAATTACCGATTCAATGGCTCCGCGGCCTATGTTCTTGACCGCCAAGAGCCCGAAACGGATAGTGTTTTTATCTATAACTTTAAACAGCGCGTCGCTCTCATTGATGTCCGGAGGAAGGATCTTCAGGCCCATGCGTACAGCCTCATTTACATACTCCACTATTTTGTCGGTGTTGTCGCGTTCTGAGGTCAAGAGCGCGGTCATAAATTCAACGGGGTAATTTGCCTTCAGATACGCGGTCCGGTATGAGATGACCGCATATGCGGCGCTGTGCGACTTATTAAATCCGTAACCGGAAAAATGGTCGATGAAATCAAAGATCTTGTTGGCTATTGCCTCGCTGATATTTTTCTTTACGCATCCGATGACGAAATTCTTCCTCTGCCGCTCAAGGACCTCCGGGTTCTTTTTGCTTATGGCCCGGCGCAGCAGGTCTGCCTGGCTTAAAGAGAATCCCGCAAGTGACGAGACGATCTGGATGATCTGTTCCTGGTAGACCATTATGCCGTAGGTCTCTTTCAGTATAGGTTCCAGTTTTTTATGGTCATATTTTATGGATATGCGGTTATGCTTGCGCTGAATGAAATCATCAAGCATGCCTGAGCCGATCGGGCCGGGCCGATACAGGGCTAAAAGCGCGATGAGATCTTCAAACTTATCAGGCTGTAATTTTCTCAAGAGGTCACGCATGCCTGAACTTTCAACCTGGAATACCCCGATAGTCTGTGCCGAGCCCAGCAATTTATACGTATTCGGGTCATCCAGGGGTATGTCTTTAAAATCAATGACCTTGCCACGGGTTTGCATGATGGTTTTTATGGCCTGGTCGATCACCGTCAGGGTGCGCAGGCCCAGGAAATCCATCTTTAAAAGGCCTATTTTTTCCAGGACGCTCATGCTGTATCCGGTGGTTATCTGGTCGTCCTGCGTTTTAAATAAAGGCATATAGTTATCCAGCGGCTTATCCGCGATAACTACGCCGGCCGCATGGATGGAAGCATGCCGGTTAAGGCCTTCCAGTATCAGGGCAGTATCCGTAAGCTGTTTTATCTGTTCGTCGTTTTTGTAGAGCCGGTCTAATTCAGGTTCGCTTCTTAAGGCGTCTTTCAGGGTTATGCCGGGGTCAGGAGGTATCATTTTGGCAATGCGGTCCACGTCTGCATAGCTCATCCCCATCACCCTGCCTACGTCCCTTATTACCGCGCGCGCCTGCATAGTCCCGAACGTAATAATTTGGGCAACATTTTCCTGACCGTATTTCTTAGTTACATAATCAATGACCTCGGGCCTGCGCTCATAACAAAAATCAATATCAATGTCCGGTAACCCCAGGCGCTCAGGGTTCAGGAACCTTTCAAAGAGCAGGCCGTATTTCAGGGGGTTAATGTCGGTTATGCCCAGCAGGTAACTGACCAGGCTTCCGGCAGAACTGCCGCGGCCGGGCCCCACGGGTATGCCTTGGTCCTTTGCGTATTTTATGAAATCCCAGACGATGAGGAAATAGCTGGTAAAGCCCATATCTTTGATCGTTTTTAATTCATGCTCCAGGCGTTCGTTGATAGCCGGGCTTATTTCTGCAAAGCGCTCCTTTAATCCGGATTCGCATAAGTTGCGTAAAAATTCCTCTTTAGTTATGCCGGAAGGCACGTCGTATTTAGGCAGGTGTATCTGCTTAAAATCCAGCTCCAGATTGCAGCGGCCGGCGATATCCACGGCGTTAACGATAGCCTCGGGAGTTTCAGCGAAAAGTTCTTTCATCTCCTGGGCGGATTTGAAATAAAATTCATCGGTCTGCAGCCGCATGCGGTTCGGGTCGTTTATATTGCTCTGGGTCTGTATGCAAAGCAGGGCTTCGTGGGCTTTTGCGTGGTCCTTGCGCAGGTAATGCACGTCGTTGGTGGCTACCAGCGGGATGTTCAGCTCTTTGGATATCTTGATCAGCCCTTCGTTGACGGTTTTTTGATCGGGGATAAGATTCTGCTGGATCTCCAGGTAAAAGTTATCTTTACCCAGGATATTCAGGTATTCATCCGCGGCCTTTAAGGCATCGTTGAGCCTGCGCTGGCGGATCAGCTGCGGTATCTCTCCTTTTAGGCAGGCGCTTAAACCGATAAGCCCTTTATGGTACTGGGCGAGTATCTGTTTATCTATGCGCGGGCGGTAATAAAAGCCTTCCAGGTAAGCAGAGGAAACCAGTTTCATTAAATTCTGATAACCCTCTTCGTCTTTTACCAGAAGTATAAAATGATAAGATGCCTCTTCAATTCCGGCCTGGCCTTTTTCAAGGCGGCTGCCCGGGGCGACATAGGTTTCGCAGCCGATGATCGGCTTTATGCCGGCTTTTTGCGCTTCGGTGTAGAACTCTATCGCCCCGAATATGTTCCCATGGTCGGTTATCGCCAGGGAATCCATTTTATAGAGATTGGCTAATTCCAGGAGCTCAGGGATGCGGCAGGCGCCGTCAAGGAGGCTGTATTGGGTGTGCAAATGCAGATGGACAAATTCACTTCGAGGCATTGTAAGTTCTATTGTTCGTAAGTTCGCTGGTTCGCAAGCTCAAAACTTTAGAACTTTAGAACCATAGAACTTAAGAACTAAGTTATTCCCA
>JAQTNM010000185.1 GCA_028713875.1 Candidatus Omnitrophota bacterium
TTGCTTGTATTTTTCGATTCCGCCTTCTTTACCGCCCTTAAAGATGAAGTCTCCCAGAAAGAAGACCGTATCGCCCGGCTTAACCCTTTCGTTATGCCTTTTAATGATCGTCTCATTCATCTCCTCAGCCGTCTCGAAAGGCCTCTTGCAATAGCGGATGATATTGAAATGCGAAAAGTGATAGTCTGATGTCCACCAGTAATTCATTACTTAATCTTCTTCCTCTCCCCTTAAGTCACGTTAGCTTTTCCCATTAGCCATACGTAGTAGATCTTTCTGAGTTTCGTAGACGCATGACGCTATCAGCTTAATAAAATCCGCATCATTTTTATGCGCTTTTTCAAGCGCACCGATGTATTCCGACCGTTTGAGCGGCGGAATGACCGCGATAATATATCCTGCCTGCATAAGCGCCAGATTCATTAGAAGTCTAGCCACGCGCCCGTTACCATCAACAAATGGATGAATAAACACAAAGTCTTTATGAAGCTTGGCGGCATACACAACCGGATGATTAGCTTTTTTCAAGCCGGGCAAATCCTTAATAAATTTCTGCATCAGCCCCGGCAATGCCTCAGGCGTAGGCAAAGGGTATTGAGAACCAGTAATAATGGCTTGAACTTTTCGATATACCCCGGCATCTTCTTCGTTAATGCGGTGATAAAAAAGCGCATGTAACTTCTTAATATCGTCCTCTGTTATTGTTTTTCCTGTAGCGAGAGCATACATATGATCGAATGCATCGCTGTGTCCAGTTGCCTCATAGTGATCTCTTAGCGGTTTTCCGGCTATGGTAAGCCCATCCTCTATGACCACTTTTGTTTCCGATATCGTCAAAGAGTTTCCTTCAAGGGCGTTGCTGGAATACGTAAGCCCGATACGAAAATATTCTTTTATTTGATGATTCATTTCATTGCTAAAGGGGCGTAATGCGTTTATTTTCGCCTGAGCCTCATCAACCTTACTTAATATCTCTTTCATATGTCCTCCGTTCTTACTATCGTAAAATCCAAGAAACTACTACGAATTTAACTGTTTAAATATTTCACCTATCCAAGCCGGAGCATAACGAAGATCACTCACAAGCTGTTTTTTATCCTCGACCGATAATCTTCTTTTAAGTTTATTAATAATCATGTCGTCTATATTCTCCTGCTTCATATAACGCAAGGCTTGAATAACCAAGCCGCTCACGCGCCCGGCAGTCGCCATATTTTTTGGCGTTGTCTTTTTTAGTTTAATATTCCAATTCCCGATCTGAACCATCCGGGAAGATCCGTCCGTTAAGAAAACAATCTTTGCCGGTACTTGATCGGACAAGCCAAGCAAGTTGGCCGCGTATGCTCCGGAGGGTTGAATTTTAAGGTTATCTTTTTCAGCAAGCGCGGCGGCAAGGCGATCGACACTTGGCGGCACGTCTCCAAAATCCGGATGCTTCCGGGGGTAATCATAAAGCCCACGCGCTAATCTACGAATGTCTCCGGATCAAACCAGCCGGCTCAATGCTTGATCAATAGCGGCACGATTTCCAAGATCAAGAGAATGAGTTGGGGCAAAGACCCACCCTTTTTTCTTACCAATAAGCCGATGAAATATTTTATTCTCAATAGATTCTGCCATATTTATCACTTTTATTCGTCAGATAAACTATATGATTTTTCTGACGTAAAGTCAAGATATTTTTCTCTATAAATAAATTATCGAATAACCCATTGAAATGCCTATATTTGCGGTTCTTTGCCCGCCACCTATCGCCTATAGCATCGCGTAGGCTCCATGGACTTGCCACCTCAAATATGATAGTGTATACTTCATACAAAAGGAGATTGACATGAAAAGGCTTGTTATGGTGTTCATGGTATGTTTATACATAGTTTGCCCCTACATCCTGGGTTATTGTCAGGAAGACACGGGCGCTAATCTTGATTCAGAGATAAGAAGCGAGGCAAATGAGGGCGCGTCCGAAGAGGCCACGGCGAATGCTGAATTCAATGCCGGCGAACCGGTGGCCCCCTGAGATCAGACGCTTCCGACTTACCCCGGCATAACCTGTTTTATATTCTTCTATTCAGAGTCTTCGTCGGCGTTCGCTCTGTCCGCGCCGGTGCCCGGAGAATTGTAAGCTTCCGAGTACGGGATGGATTTTTCACCCTGTTTGGCCGCTTCGGTTGATTCGGCAGGCTCAGCCGGCTCGACCGCCTCCTGCGCCTTAACCGGCTTCTGCTTGCCGGCAGCATCTTTCTGTGCAAAGGCTCCGCCATAAATAACAAAGGCCGCGACTATCAACAGCGTCACTACTATCGCTATTTTTTTCATTTGATCCTCCCCTCAAAATTTTCCTTCTCTATTATTTTACGCCTCTCGGACACAATGAGTATGCGCTTCGCCATAATATCATTCGGATTGGCTTCGAGAGCTTTTTTGCTTTTGGCTATATTGGCATCAAGCTCATCCATCATCTCCTTTTTAACTACCGGATCAGCATCTTTCCAATCCTTTACTTCTTTCTCATTTTCGTACTTCACATCCGCGCTGCCGGCGATTTCCGGCAACCCGCCGGTCTCCTTTATTTTATCCAGATCGTATATATGAGGCGCCGGTTTGATGTCAACGGTCTCTGGCTGCGTGGGCATACCGGGCCCTGACAGCTTCGCGGACGACAAGGCCTTTGTGTGAACGGCGATCCTCAATACAAGAACTGCCGCGATTATTGCTATGGCCAAAAAGATGGTTTTGATATTAATAAGTTTGCTTTTCTTCATAATAAATGTTTAGCTTCCGGCCATCTCCCATACAGGTTTAATATCTTCGTCCAGCGCGAATTGATAAGCGATGCTGGCCCTGTATCCGGGCGGCAGGCCCAGCGGAGGGGTCCATGTGCCAAGCAGATTGTACATTGTCCTGTCATTCTTCTTATTGTAGTGCACGGTGTCTATAGTAACGGTCCCTTCGGCGAATATCGCGTTATGCGACGTCCCTCCATACCAGGCATTGAAATCTCCTTAGGTATAGACTATAAAATTACCTTTCAGCTGGTTACCGGTATCCCTTCCGCTTATAGAAACATCGCCGAGCGCGACCACCGCAAGCGTATCATCTTTCTGGTTTACCGGCTGGAATATATCTACGTTGCCCGTGCATACTAT
>JAQTNM010000186.1 GCA_028713875.1 Candidatus Omnitrophota bacterium
TTTGAATACTCCGCCCATTGCCTTGGATGCTGCTGTTAAGGAGATCATCAGGACGCTCGGTTTGACGCAGAAGATGCTTGGTATCGGCATGGAAAGCTTTATGAAGAATGACTCGCGTTCTTTGGAGAAAATAACAAGAAGGGAAGAGGCTGTCGATTCTTTGAGGGAGGCGACCACTAATTACCTGGTCGAATTGATGCAGCATGAGTTAAGCGTCGAAGAATCGAGAAAAATCCCTCCGCTTATCCACGCGATCAACGATGTGGAAAGGATAGGCGACCACGCCGAGAACTTAAGGGATTTAGCGCAGCAGAAGATTGATAATCAGATGGCTTTTTCCAGGATAGCCCTTGAAGAGCTGAATGCGATGTTCGAAGATATAAACAGGATGATAGGCTGCTGCGTGAATGCTTTGGCAACAAATAATGTGGACGAGGCCAAGGTGGTCCTCGAACACGAGTGCCAGATCAATACGCTGAGGGACAGGTTAAAAGATAATCACGTCAAGCGGCTCGAACAAGGCCAATGCAACGTCCTTTCGGGCGTTATTTTCCTGGATACGATCAGCAACCTGGAGAAAATAGGAGATCATCTGACAAACGTCGCCCAGGCGGTTATCGAGGGCCTGCAATAATAGCTGCCCGGCTATAATTCCTTTGACCTTTCAGATTTTATATATTATACTTTATCAAAGGGGTATGTATGCAAGAACGCAGGATGTTCCAGCGGTTTTATACGGAATTCCCCATTGAGTTTTGCACAATGGATGATAAAAAGATCGAAGGCAAGGGGAAGATCCTGAATATAAGCGCTGCCGGGGGCGGGATGATCGTCACCGCCAAATACCTGCTTCCCCACACACCCCTGCGCATGACCCTCTTTATCCCCGACGGAAATCCTCCGCTGGAAGCCGAGGCAAAAGTAGTGTGGCTCAAGGCGATGGAACCCACCCTGTTTTTAGCCGGAGTACAATTCGAAAAGGTCGATTTTATGGGAATCGCCCGGGCCCTGCGGTTACGCGCTAACCGCCCCGACAATAATGAAGACTAAAAGGAAAAAGCTCCTCATTGCCGTTTCCGCCGCCGTAGCCTTTATTTATCTGGCGACCGTTTTTAAAAACGGCATATTAAAGGCCGTCGTGACTTTTGCCGCCACGCATATCACCGGCGCTGTGGTCCATATAGACGGGTTTTCATTCGATATAGTGAATAATACTATCCGCGTAAAAGGCCTTAAGGTTTATAACCCCGAAGGATTTCCGGAAAACGACATCCTCATCAACATACCCAGGGCGCAAATTGAATACGACCGGGCGGCATTATTAAAAAGGAAGCTGCACATTTTTTTCGCGGGGATCGACCTTAAGGAAATTTCAGTGATCAAGAATAAAGACGGCCTGATGAACGTGAACTCCTTGAAATTCGCTAAAGACGGGGAAAAAGAGGAAAAAGAAAAACCCAAGGGCGAAAATATGAGTATTGACCTGCTTGAATTAAAGATCGGCAGTGTCATATATAAAGACCTATCGGCAGGCGAAAAACCGCGGGTAGATGTCTACAACATAAACGCCGATAGGACATATAAAGACGTGCCTGGGGCGCTGCAATTGGCCGCTCTTTTATTAGCGGAACCTTTAAAGCAGACAGCTATCAGCGGCGTAAAGATTTACGGCATAGCGGCGGTGGCCGGAGCCGCGGCTTTTCCGGCGGGGATAGCCGCCGTTTTGACCGGAAAAGACAGCGTAAAAGCTTCTTTTAACGCCGGGTCCGCCAAGGTATACGCCGCGAGCCTTGCCACCCTGAAGGAATTGGGTAAAGTTACGGAAATGAACGAGGCAAAAGGTTTTATAAAGGCAAACGTGCGCCAGGCAAACGTGAAGCTAGAAATTTCCACTGTGTCGGATAAAAAAGTCGAAATTGTTGTCTCCGCCAGGCTTTTTTTGATACCCAAGCCGTCTACCGCTGAAAGCGTGCTTTACGAAGTCTCCAGAAGGCTTAAGTAAAAGGCGCCTGCCGGTGTTTTTCTCTAAACTCTCTCCTTGACCCCCCTTTTTTAAGGTGATATAATCCAGAAAGTCAGAAAAACACCCTGAAATCAAGATATTCTATCCCGGAGGGAAAGATGGATGAAATATTGGAAGTTTTGGAAAAAGATGCCCGCACCTCGCCTGAAGATATCGCTAAAATGCTCAAAAAAAAGCTAAAAAGCGTAAAAGAGGCTATAAAAAAATACGAAAAGGAAGGGATTATCTTAAAATATAAAACCGTCATTAACCGGGAATTGGTCAGGCAGGCCGGCAGTGAGGTCAGGGCCTTGATCGAAGTTAATATCATGCCTCAGAAGGACGTAGGTTTCGACAAGGTTGCTGAGAGGATATATTCATTTCCGGAGGTTTCAAGCTGCTATCTTATCTCCGGCACCTACGACCTGCTTTTGATCGTTGAGGGCAAAGACCTGCAAACCGTTTCGAGGTTTGTGGCGGAAAAGCTTTCCCCCCTGGAGAATATAAGAGGGACAAGCACCCACTTCCTTCTTAAGAAATATAAGGAAGACGGAGTGATCCTCAAGCATAAGGAAGAGAACAAGAGAATAGCAATTTCATATTGAAATTTAAAATTTTAAATTCAAAATTCAATTCAGGCGATGAAAATCTCAGTGTGTAAAAAAGTCCAAGACATGCAGCCGTCGGGCATCCGCGCCTTCTTTGACCTGGTTTTAGGAATGAAGGAGGTCATTTCTTTGGGCGTTGGAGAACCGGACTTTGTCACCCCATGGCAGATACGGGAAGCGGGGATATATTCCCTCGAAGAAGGGCTCACTTCATATACTTCCAATAAGGGGCTTTATAAACTCAGGTTAAGCATACACCGTTTCCTTAAAAGCAAATATGGGGTGGAATATTCCCCGGAAGATGAAATACTTATCACAGTGGGCGTAAGCGAGGCTTTTGACCTCGCCTTGCGTTCTATCATAGAGCCGCAGGATAAGGTATTGATACCGGCCCCGAACTATGTTTCCTATGGCCCATTGACAGAACTCGCCGGCGGCATACCGGTATATATCGACACGAAGAAAGATTCCTTCACGCTTACGCCTAAAACACTGGAAAAACACATCGATAAGAAAG
>JAQTNM010000187.1 GCA_028713875.1 Candidatus Omnitrophota bacterium
CATCAAATAATTTCTTCAGGGAGGTATTATTAAAAGCAATGCAAAAGGCATTACGCATAACCTGGCCATTACCGGCAATGGCTAAGTCAACTACCTGGTTAAAATTCCCCTTTTCCTTAAAACCGACTAATCTACCTTCTTGAGTTGAAGCAATCAAACCAAGATCGCAGAGTTTCTTATTAAGAATATCGCGCTCCAACTCAACATAAGCCCTATCTCCTTTTTCTTCCCCGTATTGAGCGGTTAAATGGGCTAATTCTTCGTCAATCTTATCCTTGGCAATATTTCTTTCCAATCTTTCCTGACGGATAGCTTCAAGGTTAGCATTAAAACTCCTTAAACCCGCTATGTCTTTCGGTAAAGGCACGCGGGTTCCCGCTCCGAAAAGGACCACATCAGCCTCCTTCGGCAACTCGGCTAATGGCTTTCTATTTTTTCCTATGCCGAAAGTGAGTGCGCCGGGACAGATGATATTATCACTACCGCCGATTAAGGTATACCCGCGGCCAAGCCGGGGGAATTGCGCTAAAATTACCTGCTGAGAAAGATAGCTTATTCCTAAAAAGATTTCGTTATACATCCGATAAAGGCCTTGGAAGACACGCTGGATGGTCAAAGCAAACATTCTCGTCTTTAATCCGCCATCGGTAACGAAATTATGCGCTATATCATCAGTAAAATGCGGGCCATTGATATCTGTTTTGTAACCTTCCAGTATTCCGACTAAATCATGGGCAAAACGCCCGGAATCCGAAGGCAATTGGCAGCCGTCAAAGGTTACATGTTCACTGACCCGATCATATTCATTTAAACTATCAGCTAAACAACTACTATAATATTCTTCAGAGATAGCTTCCTGGCCTTCTCCTGCAGGACGCATCACTACGCGCATATGGCGGTTGGCTTTAAAGTTTGCGGCAGTAACAATATTCTCGGGAATCTTATAACGGTTAAGGTGACGCACTGCTTCCCTTAAAATGAGTTGTTGCTTGACATTGCTGGCAACTACCGCATCGCCGGTTAAAAGTTGATTCTGATAACGCACGAAGCAAAAAAGGTCTGCCCAGAAAGAAAAGATACGTGCGCGGTTCATTCCTGCGACTGGTAAATGATGACCATGATAAATATCCTGGTTTTCATGGCGGATGACAGCAATCAGTGCGGACTGATGGTACTGGCTGACTTGGGCAAACTCTAAAGTATTTAGGCCAAGATAAATGCTGTTGTGGGTGGTGCCACCGTGACTCAGTAATGAGGCAAAACGCCCGTTAAAACAATCTCCTTTATAGATAATAGTTGGGCTGATCTGATTGGTCTCAAAACCAGGCTCTAAGATAATCGCAAATCTACGGCCGGAGATTTGTTCGCTACCTAATTGAGCCACTAACTTTTGCAAGAACAAAAAGGCGTTCTTCAGGCGGTCCCTTGCAGGCGGGCTTCTGAGATGGAGAGCTAAGTTTTCTAGCAGCGTCGCTTCTGGATCCGTTGCATTCCGATAAAATTCCTGAACAATCGGACCAGGATTACTAATCTCCTGCGAAAATCTTTCAGCAATATCTTCAGAGCTACCTCTGAAGAAATATGACAAATCGACCTGAGTTAAGTCCCTAATGGCAAAGAGCCGGCCTTCGGCAATCGCCCGCCTAAATTCCGGCCTTGTATCCCGGTTATCATCAATACTTAAACTGTGCGTCTGATCTTCCTCCCATTTGAGATCCTTGGGTAACCTCTGGGTATCCACAGCAGGTTGCTGGGGAGAGTAGACCTCTAATTTTATTTCACCGTGCTTTACCATAGGTGTTAATACAATTGTATTGGGTTCTCTGCTGAACTTTTCTGCCAACTCATCTATAGGATACCTGAGCATTGTTCCACCGGGTTCCGGCTCATTGCGCTTGCATTCAAAACCAAAGACACCAAGGTTTCCCGCAAAACCTCCCAGTGTATCCCAGGTCATCGGAGTCTCTGTGCCGATTTTTCCCGTAAGTAACTGTAATGTTTCGGCAAGAAGCCCTACTTTATTAACCGCAAAAAGGACTATCTCAGACATATCTATCCTTGTGTCGGATGACTGATTATCCAGTATAGTTCTATCACTATAAGGGTTATGAACCAGGTAAACCCGGATATTTCTGTCGGTATGGGACCGGGCAAGCTGTTCTTGGGTAATATAAAACGCCTCGGTTAAAAGAACTGCGGCGCGAGCAAATCTTTGCAGCCTTAAGGATGCATCCGTAGACGGAGTGATCCTGCCAGCTATCCAGTGGGCGCCGATATGGCTGGCCATGAGTTTATAAGCTAACTCTCTTCTCTTGCTGGGATGACCTGCCTTAAAGTCATCGTGGCCGGACATCACCAGGTTATCACAGAGACAATTGATAATGGCGCGGATAGGATCCGGGTGTCTTAATAGTTCTCTGATGTCTACCTGCTCATACCAAGGTCTTCTTCCCCTAATCGCATCGATAAATTCCTGCCAGGATTGTCTTGAATAAGAATATGCAATCGCGCGATTATCCAACTGCGCTTTTATCTGGGCGAAGGAAAGTTTTCCTTCTTCTATTTCGTCAAGACAAATCGCGCACGTCTTCTTGCGCGGCCACAATTGCGCATCCCAAAGCGCCTTTTCGCGGACACAACTCACCGCCACCAGCCTAGTGTTATCTTCATTGTAGAGAACTCCTTTATTTCTATCATCAGGGTCTCTCCTTAAAATTGCACCCAGATAAGGCGCATTAAACCCGCTTACTTTCACCACTTTTTCTGCGCTGATAAATACTATCTCCTCCGCTATTGGTACCCCAACTGCCTCATCGTATATCCTCCACTCTCCAAGCATATCCTCGGAAACCATATCCATCGGCAGGCATATTCTTAATTTTCCGCGTTGGGTAGGAATATCAGAAATAATCTGCCCGGGTGCAGGAGTTAAAGTTTCTGGTTCTTTTACAAAATAGATATAGCTATTATGTGCGCCTCCTGATATATTTATGGTGGGATTAATAATTACCGAACCGCGGCCGATACGGTCAACCATTCTTCCGATAACGATATCTCTTCCGGTCAATAATACGTGGTCTTCCATCCGGTCCTGCATTGCCGCCAAAATCTCT
>JAQTNM010000188.1 GCA_028713875.1 Candidatus Omnitrophota bacterium
TTGACCTTATCAGGCGGGCCCACGAGATATTTCCCGAACTCATTGTGGCGGTGGCGCATAACCCGTATAAAAAGCCGCTTTTTAGCGTGAAAGAAAGAGTGCGTATGCTCAAAGAAGCGACTAAAGACTTCAAAGGCATCATTGTTGATGATTTTGACGGCCTGGTGGTTGATTATGCGCGCAAAAACAAAGCTCGCGTGTTGATACGCGGCCTGCGCATGATCTCGGATTTTGAATACGAATTCCAGATGGCTTTGACTAACCGTAAGCTTGCCCCGGACATCGAGACCATCTTTTTAATGCCCCATGAATCCTACAGCTATATATCATCAAAGCTTTTGAAGGAAGCGGCATCCTTAGGCGCGGATTTATCCAGCTTTGTCCCGGGTTACGTAGAGCAGGCATTAAAAGATCAAGTTAAATGAAGATACGCATAGCCCAGGTAACTCCGGAGGGCGTAACTTTAGAAGAAGATGTCCCTGCTTCGGAATTAGACCTGGATACGGATACGGTAAAATTCCCGGGCACGGTCAATATAAAAGCCGAAGCGCACAGGATCACCAACGTGGTCTCGGTTTCTTTGAACTTAAGCGGGATGATGTCTCTGGTCTGCAGCCGCTGCCTGAAAGAATTTAAACTCAAACTGAATAAAAGTCTTAAGCTGAATTATCCGGTTGAAAAAAACCAGCAGTCAATAGATTTAAGCCCGGACATAAGGGAAGAGATAATACTGGATTATCCGATACAGCCGCTTTGCACTCTCGGCTGCAAGGGCCTCTGCGCTAAATGCGGCCGAGACCTTAACAGCGGAAAGTGCAATTGCGGTAATTAAAGGAGAAAAATATGCCCCTACCAAAGAGAAGGCATTCTAAGCAGCGCGGCCGTAAGCGCCGCACGCATTGGAAATTATCCGCTCTTAATCTTGTGCCTTGCCCGCAGTGCAAGACCCTCAATGCGCCTCATCAGGCTTGCAAGGTTTGCGGCCATTATAAAGGCAGGCAGGCGGTTGAGGTCAGGGTAAAGGAAAAAAAGAAGCGCAAACCTTAAAATCCTAAGGAGGATTTCATTTGAAGATAATCGTTGATGCTATGGGCGGAGATTATGCCCCAGCCGTAGTTATCCAGGGCGCGATAGCCGCAGTTAAAGAATATAATATTGACGTGGTCCTGGTGGGCGATGAGGAGAGGATAAGCGCGCTCCTTAAGAAAAATAAATACCGGGGCGCTAATATTTCGGTATGCCCGGCCCAGGAAGTCATAGAAATGCATGAGCCGGCTGCCGCCAGTATCCGCAAGAAAAGAAAATCTTCTATTGTGGTGGGGCTGAACCTGGTTAAAGAGGGCAAAGGCGATGCTTTCTTCAGTGCCGGCAATACAGGCGCCGTAGTCTGCGCCGGGACCTTATCCCTGGATCTTTTGCCGGGGGTGGAGCGGCCGGGTATAGGCATGGTCATCCCGACCTTAAAAGGCATTTCGTTAATCATCGATGTCGGGGCCAATATTGACCCTAAGCCCAACCACCTCCTGCAATACGGGATTATGGCGGACGCCTATCTGCGCCATATATTGAACAGGCCTGAACCGAAAGTAGGCCTGCTTAATATCGGAGAAGAGGAGAGCAAGGGCACTGAGTTCGTAAAAGAGACGCACGAATTACTTTCGCAAAGCTCGCTTAATTTTATCGGCAATGTGGAAGGTAAGGACCTGTTTTCCGGCAAGTGTGACGGGATTATATGCGATGGATTTGTGGGTAATATAGCTTTAAAAGTATCCGAGAGCGTGGGCGAGGCTTTTCAGGAATTCCTAAAGCGTTATATCAAAAGCAGCCCCCTGGCGTTATTGGGTGTAGCGCTTCTAAGAAACAGTTTCCGTAAATTTAAAAAGGATACGGATTATTCCGAATACGGAGGAGCGCCTTTATTTGGAGTTAACGGCGTGGTTATTATCGGGCACGGACGCTCTAACGTCAATGCCATAAAAAATGCCATCCGCGTGGCCAAGGAAGAAGTAGAGCGTAAATTTAACGAAAAGATCCTGGAAGCTATTAATCCGGCAAAATAAAAATATGAAAAAGGTAGGCATAATCGGAGTAGGAGAGTATCTGCCGCAAAAAATCCTCACCAATGCTGACTTGGAAAAGATGGTGGATACATCCGATGAATGGATCACTACGCGCACCGGGATAAAACAGAGGCGTATCGCCGCCAAAGGCGAAGCAGTTTCGGACCTGGCCGTAAAATCCGCAAAGGCCGCCTTGGAAGATGCCGGTATTGCGGCTCACGACATTGATTTGATTATCGTAGCTACTATTACCCCGGATATGCAGTTTCCTTCGGTTGCCTGCCTTGTGCAGGATGCGCTTTCTGCCGGCAATGCCGTGTGTTTTGATATCTCTGCGGCCTGCGCGGGGTTTGTTTATGCCATTGACGTAGCCAGCCAGTTTATTGCCCGGGGCGCTTCTAAGAATGCCCTGGTGATAGGGGCGGAGATTCTGTCTTCTGTAACCGACTGGCAGGACAGGAGTACCTGTGTCCTTTTCGGAGACGGCGCAGGCGCAGCGGTCTTATCCGAAGTCAAATCCGGCGGCATACTTGCGACTTACCTGGGCTCAGACGGCAGCATGGCTGACCTGTTAAAGGTTCCTGCCGGCGGCTCAAGAATGCCTGCCACGGACAAAACAGTACAAAGCCGTATGCATTATATAAAGATGCGCGGCAACGAATTGTTTAAAAAAGCGGTAAATGCCATGGCCAAGGCAGCCCAGGCCGTCGTCAACAAGGCAGGCCTGAAGTGTCAAGACATAGACCTGGTTATCCCCCATCAGGCCAATGTACGTATTATTTCTGCCGTAGCCAAGAAACTGGGGCTGGATGAAAATAAGATCTACCTGAATATTGAGAAATACGGTAATATGTCCTCCGCTTCCACAGCCACGGCATTATGCGAGGCGGTGAAAGAAGGCAGGATCAAAAAAGGCGACGTTGTTCTTCTGGATGCCTTCGGAGCAGGTTTAGTCTGGGGGGCCTGCGTGATCAAATGGTAGCACCCCAAAAAATCCTCATTATAAAGTTAGGCGCAATCGGAGACGTACTGCGCACCACCCCCATACTGC
>JAQTNM010000189.1 GCA_028713875.1 Candidatus Omnitrophota bacterium
GGTATGCCGGACAGATTTACGGATATCGTGTAAATATCGGAAAGATACATCTGTAAAGGGTCTCCTGCCTTTTCGCCTATTTTAAAGGCCGCCGTAGGCGAAGTCGGGGTAATTATACAGTCGCAATCCGCAAAAACCTTATCAAAATCCCGCTTGATCAATGTGCGCACTTTCAGCGCCCTTAAATAGTAGGCATCGTAATAACCGTGCGATAACGCAAACGTCCCCAGGATAACCCTTCTTTTGACTTCATCTCCGAATCCCCTATCGCGGGTCTGTTTATACATCTCAATGATATTTTTTTCCTTGGCCCTCAATCCATACTGGACACCGTCAAACCTGGCAAGGTTGGAGCTGGCTTCGGCTGTAGCAATGATATAATACACCGGGACCGCATATTCCGTGTGCGGCAGGGAAACTTTGCGGCAATCCGCACCCAATGTTTTTAATTTCTCTATCGCCTCTTCTACGCTCTTTTTAACTTCGGGATCTATCCCCTCTATAAAATATTCTTCAGGTATGCCTATTTTGACTCCCTTTACGTCATTGATCAGGGTTGCGGCATAATCTGGCACATCAATGTTGACCGATGTTGAGTCTAAAGGGTCATATCCGGAAATGACATTGGCAAGAATGGCGCAGTCCCGCACATCTTTTGTTATCGGGCCGATCTGGTCAAGGCTGGAGGCAAATGCAATTAAGCCGTAACGCGAAACCCTGCCGTATGTGGGCTTTAACCCGACCACGCCGCAAAAAGATGCGGGCTGGCGTATTGAACCTCCGGTATCCGAGCCCAAAGCCCATATCGCCTCATCCGCGGCAACAGCTGCAGCCGAACCTCCTGACGAACCTCCGGTAACACACTCCCGGTCCCAAGGATTGCGGCTCGGGCCAAAACAGGAATTTTCGGTAGATGAGCCGAAAGCAAACTCATCCATATTGGTTTTGGCGCCTAATATCAATGCCCCCGCCTCTTTTAACTTGCGCACGACAGTGGCGTCATAAGGCGGCTTAAAACCCTCCAGGATTTTAGAGCAACATTCTGTATTGCAGCCTTCTGTACATATGTTATCTTTGATAGAGATAGGGATACCTTTTAGCGGGCTCTTTGGGTCTTCGGTTCGCAGGTTCGTAAGCTCATCTGTCTTTGCTGTCCTCACATAGGCCTTGACCTTGGAATCTACCTCTTTTATCTTCTTGTGAAGGGATAAGATTATTTCTTCAGAAGTAATCTCCTTATTATTTAGCTTCTCTATCAATTCATGCGCTGTTAATTTAATCAATTCTACCATAATCTTCCCTTGTAACCCGGTGAACTTTAGAACTAACGAACTTTAGAACTAAAGAACCGGGTTATTCGATTATCTTGGGTACGCCGAAAAATGCCCCCTGTTTTAAAGGCGCATTTTCCAGCGCCTTATCCGCAGGTAAGGAATCTTTCAGCGCGTCTTGCCTTAACACGTTATTTGTGGGTAAAATATGACTTGCGGGCTCTACATTCTGCACGTCCAGCTTATTCAGCTTATCTATGAAGTCCAGGATATCCTTGAGCTGGCCGGACAAAGCGTTTAACTCTTCCGGTTTCAGGTAGATGCGCGCCAGGTGCGCTACTTGATTGATAGTATCTTTATCTAAAGACATATTATTACCTCTATAATTAGCTTTTCATAATATCATTCTTTGCCCAAAAAGTCAAAAAGTATTCCGGATTTTAGGGTTTTGGCTTCCTTATGCCCGTTTAAATGAATTGCGGTGTTTGTTAATAGAAGGAGGGGCAGATGTGGTCTTTAAGGCCGGCACCAACTTACGTCTTGACTTAATACGGAATCCCAGCAATAAAAATTGGTTGGTGAATCTGTAGAAGGATAGTAGTGCATATATATGCCGTATCTATTGCCGGCATAAGTAGGGCTCTTCCCGCCTGATGTGCATCTATAAGCAATAAATGATACATAATTGGGGTTACCCAGATTATAAAGGTAGTAATAAAAATAATGCGTGCTTCTGCATGAACGCGGGATCTGATCTGTAGATTCACCTATGCCTACATGGGCATCTGTAATGTTGCTTAAGTCTCCGTGTTCAAGCCAGTAACCTTTTATTAATTGGCGTACTGTCCCTAAATTCGCAACTGCTTCAGCAATACGCATCTTCTCCACTATCTTTGTGTATTGGCTATAGCCTAAGGTGGCCAGGATGCCTAAGATGACGATCACTATAATTAATTCTAAGAGGGTGAAACCGCGTTTCCTTTTCAACCTTATTTAATCCTCCTTGAATCCTATTTTATGCCTTCCCATGTTTTTGTCAATATTTAAAGCTCTACCGCCTGTCTCGGAGAGAGCATAAGGCGTTCAAGGGGCGGGTATATGAAGCGAGACTTCTCCGTAAATAGCATCTTTGCTAGCCGCTAGGGTAATAACTGAAGGGGTTGGGGGTGCCTATAGGAAAACAGGTGTGTAAGTTATGCTTACTTGACGTTTGAGCCAAAATATGCTAAATTTGACCTCATATGGAAGAGATAACCAAGA
Source organism: Candidatus Omnitrophota bacterium (assembly GCA_028713875.1). Lineage (GTDB taxonomy): Bacteria > Omnitrophota > Gorgyraeia > Gygaellales > Profunditerraquicolaceae > JAQTNM01. The sequence continues at coordinate 2,532 of JAQTNM010000189.1, forward strand.
TCAGGCAGGAACTTGAGCGCACCCGCACAGAACTGGCCATTCTTTACGAGATCTCAAACGCCATGCGTACAACCCTGAAGCTGGATGAGGTTCTCTATATCATTTTAACCGGGGTGACTGCGCATATGGGATTGGGATTTAACCGGGCCATACTGTTTCTGGTCAACGATAAGTTGGGCATTATTGAAGGTAAGATGGGCATAGGCCCGGAAACAGGCGAAGAAGCTAACCGCATCTGGAATCAGATCGAGCAGGAAAAGATGGATATGGACGACCTTATCAATGCCTATAAATTTTCCAATACCTCAGCGGAAGGCGGGTTTACCCAGCAGGTAAAACGCTTAAAAATGCCCCTCCATGAACAGGGAGGTTTGCTTGCTTTAAGCGTCATGGACGGCATGCCTTTGCACCTTACCAGGGAAACCGTGAAGAATTACAGCGGTGATGCGGTCATCCAGCTTTTAAAAAGCGAAGAGCTGGTAGTGGTCCCTATGAAGGCCAAAGATAAGGTAAACGGCATAAGCCTGGCAGATAATTTTATCACCAAAAAGCCGATT
>JAQTNM010000190.1 GCA_028713875.1 Candidatus Omnitrophota bacterium
CCGAAGATATGTCCCAGTAACCCTTGAAGATCAGCACATCCGGGCCATCTCCGCAGCTGTATTCGATCTGCTGGTTCTTGTTTAATTTCCAGGCGCCTTTAAAAGTATAGGTTTGAGGCGGGCCTTTGCGCAAAGCCACATCAAAACAAAGCTCATTCCAGTTATTGGCGCGCCAGGTGCCTTTGAGTTCTAATACGCGCAACCGCTGGCGCCGGGTTTTAGAGAGAGTCTGGATGGTTTCGATTGTAAGCGAATCGGATTCAGCGAGGATAAACCTTTTACGTAGGGTATCTTTAAGCTTCAGCATAAATATAACTTATCCTTAACCAACTTAACGTAATAACATCTCTTTTTGAGTCGTATAAATCTGTTTGACCGTATCTTCTATGCCGTATTTATAATCCCAGCCCGGGTAATGCTTTTTGAATTTTGAGACATCGCTGATCCACCAAACATGGTCTCCGACCCTGCTTTGTTCGACATATTCATAATCCAGCCGTTTTAGGGTTATTTTTTCGCACATATCTATAGCTTCCAGAATAGAAACATTGGCAAACCTGCTTCCTCCGATATTATAAACTTCCCCGCGGCGCGGCTGCTGGAAAAAATGGTAAAAGGCGTTTATCAAGTCGTAGGAATGGATGTTATCCCTTACCTGTTTACCCTTATAGCCGAATATGGTATATTTTCTTCCGGTTATGCAGCACTTTACCAGGTAGGATAAAAACCCGTGGAGCTGAACTCCGGAATGCGCTGGTCCGGTAAGGCATCCTCCTCTGAATGCAGCGGTCTTAAGGCCGAAGTATCTCCCGTATTCCTGGGTCAATATGTCTGCACTCAGTTTTGAAGCCCCGAATAAACTGTGCAGGCAACTGTCTACGCTCATGTATTCATCTATGCCGTTGTAATACTGGTGACTAGGCTCAAGCTCGTATCTCTTCTCAAGCTCAACCAGCGGCAGGTAATTAGGCCTGTCTCCGTAAACCTTATTGGTAGAGGTAAAAATAAATACCGCCTCAGGGCAATATTGTCTGAAAGCTTCCAGCAATATCAAAGTAGCTGTGGCATTAACCTCGAAATCGGTCTCGGGGTCCCTGGCTGCCCAGTCATGCGAAGGCTGGGCCGCGGCATGGATAACCAGAACAATATCCCTGCGGAATTTTTTAAAAATACGCGTAACGGCATCTTCATCCCTGATATCAATTGAATGATGTTTATAGTTTTTGTATTTCTTCTCCAGGCGTTTCCTGTTCCATATAATGCTGCCGTCTTCTCCGAAAAAGGCCCGGCGCATATTATTATCTATACCTGCGACCTCAAAGCCTTTTTCGCAAAAGAAGCTTACTGCTTCAGAGCCGATCAATCCGCAAGAGCCGGTAATTACTGCAACTGCCACCTTGTCCTACCTCCAATTGTTATATAACTTTGCGATATTCTCCCACCTGGCGGATAGCCAATCCTTATGTCCAAGACACCAGCACACGGTGAGCTTAATGCCGTCTTTGAATCTTACCTTCGGCTTCCAGTTGACCTGCCGGTATGCTTTTTTAGAATCAAGGCTATAGCGTATATCGTGGCCAAGCCTGTCTTTAACAAATTCAAACATGGTCCCCGGGGCATCAAGGGTTTTTAGGATGGTCTTTACTACATCTATATTCTGTTTTTCTTCGCTACTACCCAGATTGTAAATATGCCCCAGCCTTCCTTTTTGCAAGATCCGCAGGATGCCTTTTGCGCAATCCTCCACATAAACCCATTCCCGGATATTCCTGCCTTGAGCATAAACAGGCACCTTTTGTCCGCGCAATATCTTCAAGATCGCCAGCGGGATCAATTTTTCGGGGTACTGCCAGGGCCCATAATTATTGCACGGCCTTATAATGATCGCCGGCAAGTTATAGGTACGGATATACGACTTGATAAGCAGGTCCGCCGCTGCTTTTGAAGCGGCATAAGGGCTGTTAGGGCTTAACGGAGAGTCTTCGGCGAATTTCCCCTTTATTATATCGCCGTAAACTTCATCGGTAGAGATATGGATAAAATTTTTTATTCCCTGTTCTCTGGCTGCCTCTAATAGAACATGGGTCCCTAAAACATTGGTCTCTATAAAAGCCTTGGCATCAAGAATGCTTCTGTCCACATGCGACTCAGCGGCAAAATGCACCACCAACTGAGGCCTTTCCTGCCTGAAGATCCTTTTGATCTTATGCTCGTCGCAAATATCCGCTTTATAAAATTTGAACTTGCCTTTAGCTTCGTCCAATCTCGCAAGGTCTGCGGCATAGGTAAGTTTGTCAATGACCACGGGCCTATGCCCCTGTTTTACTGCCAGCCTTACGAAGGCGCTGCCGATAAAACCCGCTCCTCCGGTTATCAGTATTTTAGGTAATTTTTTACGCATTCCTCAAGCACTTCCTTTATGTCTCTTATCTTAAATCCGCTTTTTTCTAACTTTTTAGTAGATAAAATCAGGTTGGTACGTATTAAATTCAAATCCTTATAATCTACTAGCCGGTAAGAGAAATCCGGGACGTATCTCTTGTATACATCCAGGAGTGCGGGAAAGCGTAACCCGCCATTATTAACCACATTATAAATCCCCCGGGCATCTATCTCTATCAAATGCCTGAAGGCCTTTATGAAATCCGGGATATAAGTTACAGAATTGGGGATATCTATGATCGTCTTGTATTTGATCAACTTATCAAGCAGGTTTTTGGGGTGCGGCCGGCTATCTAAAGGCATGCGGATACGGATGACTAGGATCGGCGTTTTACCAAACAGCGTCTTGAGCGCTTCTTCCGCGTATATCTTGCTGCGGCTGTAAAAAAGCTCAAAAAAATCCGGCGTCTTTTCCTCATCGATAGCAGCATCTTGGGTATAATCAAAATGATAGATACAGCCGCTGCTGATATGAACAAGCTTGATATTATTACGCAATGCTGCCTCAGCCAGGATAACCGGCACAAAAGTGTTGGACATCAAAGTTTTATCTTTATCCAACTCGCATTCATCAACGTTCCTGCCGGTGTGCCCTATGGAGTTGACGATGATGTCCGGCCGGTGTCTCTTTATCTGG
>JAQTNM010000191.1 GCA_028713875.1 Candidatus Omnitrophota bacterium
AAACGATGGAGCGCGGTATAATGTCATTTTGGATATGCCTTTCTTAATCAGGATAATCCCCTGATGTTTCCTTGCGTATCAATATCTATATTCTCGCCCCGCGGGTGGCTCGGTAAACCCGGCATAGTCTGTATATCCCCGCATAACGGAGAAAGGAACCCCGCGCCGGCAAATGCCCGTATATCCCTTACCGGCAGGATAAAATTCCTGGGCCTTCCTTTTAAGGCCGGGTCATGCGATAACGAAAGGTGCGTCTTGGCCGTGCATATAGGAAACTTATCCCAGCCGCGCTGATTATACAGCTTAATTTTACGCTCTGCCAGTCCAGAATATTGAACGCCTTTTGCCCCGTATATAGAAACGGCGATGACCCTGATTTTTTCCTTTATAGGCGCGTTCAGGGGATACAGGAATTTGAATTTCTTGGGTAAAGCCGAAAGCCGCATTACGCTTGCGGCTAAATCCAGGCCTCCTTTTGAGCCTTTCTGCCAGACCTGGCTTACCTGGCAATCGCTGGCACCCGATTCCCTGGCCTTTCTTCTTACGAAAGCTATCTCCCTGTCCGTGTCGGAATCAAATCTATTGATCGCAACCACAACCGGAATCCCGAAGATCCTGATATTCTCGATCTGCTTGGTTAAATTGCATATCCCTTTTTCTATTGCCGGTATGTTCTCCCGGCTCAAACATTTCTCCAGGGGCCTGCCTGCAACCACCCTGCATAAGCCTCCGTGCGCTTTTAATGCGCGGAGAGAACAAACCAGCACTGCCGCATCTGGTTTCAAGCCGCTCAAACGGCACTTGATATCAAAGAATTTCTCTGCCCCGCAATCAGCGCCAAACCCTGCCTCGGTAATTACGTAATCCGAAAGTGCAAGGGCCAGCCTGTCCTGTATTATTGAGCTATTGCCGTGCGCGATATTGGCAAACGGACCGGTGTGCACAAAACAGGGAGTATTTTCAATGGTCTGGATAAGGTTGGGCTTGATCGCGTCTTTCAAAAGCACGCTCATTAAGCCCGCGACTTTTATGTCTTTGGCGCTAACCTGCTTTTTATCTTTTGTATCGGCAAGCACGATGCGGCTCAGGCGCCTGTGCATATCTGCGGGGTTCTTGCTTAATGCCAGTATCGCCATTATCTCTGATGAAGCGGTAATATCAAAGCCGCTCCGGCGGCATATCCCGTCCGAGCATGAACCCAGGCCTATCTTTACGTTCCTTAAAAACCTGTCTCCGATATCAACCACGCGGCGCCAGTAAACCTTATCCATATCAATGCCGTGCTTATTGCCGCGGAAAATGGAATTATCAAGGAACGCCGCTGCTACGTTATGCGCTAGACCCACCGCATGCGCGTCCCCCGTAAAATGCAGGTCAAATTCCTCCCTGGGAAGCACCTGGGAATAACCTCCTCCGCCTGCGCTCCCTTTTATGCCGAAAACCGGTCCTAGCGAGGGCTGCCTTATGCAAACCGAGGCAACATAACCCAACCTGCTTAAGCTCATCGCCAGGCCTATGGTATTTACCGTCTTACCTTCGCCTAAAGGCGTAGGGGTTATGGCAGTAACCAGAATATATTTGCCAAGCGGCTTCCTTTTTATCTCTTCCAGTATCTTCAGGTCTATCTTGGCAATATATTTTCCGTAAGGGATAAGGTATTTTTTATTTATTTTTAATTTGGCAGCTATTCTTTCGACAGGCTCTTTTTTCGCCTGCCTGGCGATCTGAAAATCTGAAGGCATTTTCTTAATAAGTAAACTCCGGGCTTAATTCAAAGGCGTCTTTGATTAATTCTATCTTGGGAGAACCTTTCTGGTAAGTCAAGGCAATCACGTCAAATCTTGCTCTTTTCTCCAAAAGCTTCTTGTCTTTTAAAAAACCCAGAGCCGCTTTTGATATCTGACGCTGCTTAAAACCCGAGAGCGCCTCCTGCGGAAGGCCGAACCTGTCCGAGGCGCGGGCCTTTACTTCGATGAAACAGACCGTGTCCTTGTCTGCGGCAATGATGTCTATCTCTCCAAGCTTGGATTTATAATTCCTGGCCAGTATCTTATAGCCGGACGCCTTTAAAAACTCAAGCGCCGCTTCCTCGCCCAGGTTCCCCAGATATAAATTTGATCTACGCACTGCAGAAACTGGCCCTATGGATGCGGCAGGGTCCGAATTCCTCTAGCGCCCTGCGGTGCATCTTTGTGCCGTAACCCTTATGTTTTAAGAACCCGTACTGCGGGTATACTTTATGGTAGACAGACATCATCCTGTCCCGGATGACCTTGGCTAATATGGAAGCGCAGGCAATGCTTTTTGACCTGGAATCGCCTTTTATGATGAGGCTGAAAGGGTAATCCGTATTGATCCTGACTATGCCGTCTACCAGGATGTGTATTTTTGACTTACGGCAATGCCTTAATTTATCAATGAGCTCGGCGATGGCCTCTTCCATGGCCAGGCGGGTGGCTACCCCGATGTTCAGCCGGTCGACTATTCTTTCATTTATGATCCCGATGCCGAATACTGACTTGCTGACTATTTCGGGGAATGCCTTCTCCCGCTGGAGGGCGCTGAGTTTTTTGGAATCGTCAATGCGATTTTGAAAAAGCCCGGTTTTAAGGCTGACTGCCGCCGCGACGACCGGCCCGGCCAGGGAACCGCGGCCCACTTCGTCTACGCCGATAACAAAATCACAGCCCTTTTTTTTAAATTTCCTCTCGTAATAAAGCACTTAAGTGGTTTTAGGCGGACTTGGTTTCTTTCCCCTCTTGCCGGGATTCTATTTTTGTGGCGCGTTTACCGATCTTTCCACGCAGGTAATAAAGCTTGGCCCTCTTTACCTTGCCTGATTTTATGACGTCAATGCGCTCAATCGACGGCGCATGCAGGGGGAAAACGCGCTCTATCCCCTCTCCGTAAGAAACTTTCCTCACCGTAAAATTCTCATTGACGCCCTTGCCGGCCTTGGCAATAACCACGCCTTCAAAGGGGTGCAGGCGCACCTTATCCTGGCCTTCGGAAATCCTGGTCAGGACCTTTACCGTATCGCCGAT
>JAQTNM010000192.1 GCA_028713875.1 Candidatus Omnitrophota bacterium
GCACTATGCCTCTTACTGCATTGTCATTTTTGTTCTGCGCTTTTTCCGTTATGGGATTGCCGCCTTTCGGAGGTTTTTTCAGCAAAGATATGGTCATAGCCGGCGCGATCCAGTCAGGCCATGTTGCGATCGCAGCCGTATTCATCTTCGGCGCCTTATTGACCATTTTATACCTTTTCAGGGCATTCAATATGGTATTTATGGGAGAGATAAAAAATCAGTCCGCCAGGGAGGGCTCTTACCTGATGGTATCCTGCGTGGTTTTGTTCGCTTTTCTCTCCCTGGCAGGAGGATTTTTCGTCAATTACCCTAACCAGGCGATCCATTTGATCGTCCAACAGATGAGCGGGATGGCAAAATGACAGCGTTGTTTTTGCTTTTACTTATAGGATTACCGTTTGCAGCAGGCGCATCCAGTTTTCTATTGCCTAAAAAAATGCGCGGGATTTACGCTTTCGCGGTTACAGCAGTCAATTTTATTATAGCCGTATCCTTATTTAAAAAAGAATTTGTTTTCCATCTTCCCTGGGCAGGCTTCGGCATGGACCTGTCTATGCGGCTTTATCCGTTCAGCGGTTTTATCATCCTGGCGGTCGCGTTCTTCGCCCTGCTGGTAACCCTGCATTCGCTTAACTTCCTGAAAGATAAAGAAAGCGCAGGCCAGTTTTACGCCTACATCCTATTATCCCTTTCTTTTGTCAACGGGGCAGTGCTTGCGGATAACCTGATGGTATTGCTTTTTTTCTGGGAAGCCCTGATCCTGACCACGTATGGATTTATCGCAATAGGAGGCAGGCAGGCATTCAAGACTGCTACTAAAGCCGCGGTTATCCTCGGAGTTTCAGGCCTGTGCATGATGGCCGGGGCGGCTCTTACCGAGCACCTTGCCAAAACACTGGTCATTTCCGGGATCAGCCTTCCTTTGGATAAGTTGGGAGGCCTGGCATTCATGCTTCTGGCTATCGGAGCGATTTCTAAGAGCGGGGCAGTGCCTTTCCATACCTGGATCCCCGATGCTGCCGAGGATTCCCCGCTTCCTTTTATGGCTTTTTTCCCGGCCAGCATTGGGAAGCTTCTGGGCATATATTTCCTGGCCAGGATCACTCTGGATATGTTCAAGCTAAACGCGGGCTCCGTATTAAGCATTGTCATAATGGTCATCGGAGCAGCTACCATTTTGCTGGCGGTAATGATGGCCTTGATACAAAAAGATTACAAGAGGGTGCTTTCGTATCATGCCGTCAGTCAGGCGGGGTATATGATCCTGGGTATAGGCACGTGCCTGCCGGCGGGGATAATCGGCGGTATTTTTCATATGCTCAACTACGCCTTATACAAATGCGGCCTGTTTCTTACGGCCGGCTCAGTAGAGAAACAAACCGGGACTACGAACCTGGAAGAGCTGGGGGCCTTGCGTTCGAAGATGCCCGTAACGTTCATTTGTTTTTTGATCACCGCCGCTTCCATATCCGGGGTGCCGCCGCTGAACGGTTTCTTTTCCAACAGCCTGGTCTACAATGCGGCGCTGGAAAGAGGGAAGATATTTTATCTGGCAGCCATATTAGGCTCATTCTTTACCGCGGTTTCGTTCCTGAAATTAGGCCACGCTGCCTTTTTAGGCAGGATGCGCAAGGACCACCAGGGGGTAAGAGAGGCGCACCCGGCAATGCTTGTCCCCATGGTCATTATGGCCCTGGCCTGCGTTATTATCGGAGTATTCAGCAGCCGGTTCCTGAATAATTTTATCCGGCCGGTCCTGGGCAAGGGTATAGAGGGGCACGGTTTTACGGGCCCTTCCGCCAACATCCCGCTTATTATTATAACTCTGGTATCGCTGGCAGGGGCGTTTATCAGTCATTTCCTGGCAGTGCGTATTAAAGGGGATGCGCTTAAGGCAACAGATTACATTCATTGCGCGCCGGTACTCTCGGTAATTTACCGCTGGGCGCAAAAGAGATATTTTGATCCTTATGAAGTAGGGATGAAGCTTATCGGGGCGATCTCAAAGTTATTATGGTGGATAGACCGGGGCATAGACCGGATATACGATTCTATAATTCCCGGCGCAGCTTTTAGATGCTCGGCAGCCGTCCGCAGCCTGCATTCCGGTTACTACGTGATTTACGTTACCTGGTCGCTCCTGGCGGCATTGGTGGTAATGTTGTTTGCTTTCAAATAGAATACAAGGAAGGGGTTTATGCCCTCAGCATTTATTTTAGTGCCGTTTTTCCTGTTGATTGTCCTGAATCTGCCCCTGCAGTTCTTAAAAAAGCAGTTTGTGTTCTGGGTGACAGGCGCATTGTTCCTGGCGCAGTCGCTGCTGGCTGCGCTGCATCCCTGGCTCCTTTGGAGCGCTTATCCCGACCCCTTAGGCCCGTTCTTTACCTTTAAATTATCCGTGGATAATCTTACCCTGATCATGCTTTTTATGATCGGGCTCGTATCATTTGTCGCGCTGCTTGTAGCGCAAAGCACCATCCTTGAGGAAAAGCAGAGATTAAATTTTCTTAACCTTCTTTTGATCTCCCTGATAGGTATGAACGCCACGGTGCTGGTCACCGACCTTTTTTCCCTGTACGTATTCGTCGAGATCACGGCCATGGCCTTGTTCGTGCTTATTGCCTTGTATAAGGACAAACCGGCGATAGAAGGGACCTTTAAGTACCTTATTCTTTCTGCCGTGGCCAGCGTTTTTATGCTTTCCGGAATAGCTTTTTTCCTGCTTGCCGCAGGCGATCTGTCATTTGTCGCTATTTACGGGGCATTTTCCGGGACCTCAAGCAGTTTCCTGCTTAAGCTGGCTATGGGGCTGTTTTTATGCGGGCTCTTCATCAAATGCGGGGTGGTGCCTTTCCACGGTTGGGTAGCGGATGCCTATTCTGCTGCCCCGGCTTCGGTTTCCGTGCTGTTGGCAGGGATCGTGACCAAGGTTTCCGGGGTATACGTATTATTGCGGCTCTTCGGCACCATATTTATTTTAAGCGCTCATCTACAGAACCTGTTTTTATTGGTCGGGGCATTTTCCATTGTCTTT
>JAQTNM010000193.1 GCA_028713875.1 Candidatus Omnitrophota bacterium
CTTAAATTATTTTTTTCGTCAGTCCACTACGCTAGGCCTCTAGATCTTACAGATAAACACGTAGAAGCGATTCTCAAGAGACTTTCTGAAGTTACTTACTTGGTTGAGAATATCAATAACCTGATAATCGATAATTTTACAGAAAACCGTGTACCAAAAAGTTTTTCAGAAATACAAAATATTAGAGATAAATTTTTTGAGGCAATGGATGATGATTTTAGCACTGAAAAAGCTTTAGTCGCAGTAGAAGAGCTTATAGGTTTGTCAAAAGGAAAAATAAATAATGTAGACTTTATATATTCAGCCCAACATGCTTTAAGACAATTTTTTAATATTTTTGCTTTATTGCCAAAAGAAGAGAATGTACAAAGAGTAGTTACTCTAGAACAATATATTGGATTGAAGAATCGAGAAAGAGAGGAAGCGCGTCGAGAAAAAAACTATGAACGTGCGGACGCCATTAGAAAAGAACTAGAAGAAAAAGGTATTATTTTAGGGGATGCGAAGAGTGGTAAAACAACTTGGCGTATAGAATGGGGGAAGGTCGCTAATAATTTTGAAGAACAGCTTAAAAAGGACAATGAAAATATTGAATTGTTGCTTTCATTATCAGTAATTTATGGCGAATATATTAAAAATAAAGCTATGGCGATTGATTTATGCAATACGGTTATTAAGCTGGATCCAAATAATGCCTCGGCGCGTTTTGGCCTAGCGCTATATACTAGTCATTTCAAGGGCAATAATAAAGAAGTTAAAGATCTTTATTTAGAAGCAGAAAATTTAATGAATCAACAGGGAGAAACTCAGTCGGAGCGTGCAGGTCAATTAAATATTTGGGTTGGACACTGTTTTAAAGAGCTTGGAGCAATAGAAGAAGCGCAGAGGCGTTATGCAAAGGCTATAGACATACTAACGCCATTAGCTCTGAATTCTCCAAGAAGCGCCTTTTGGTTGAATAATGCAAAAGATAGTTTAATTGAACTCTTAAAGGAAGTAAAGAAAACCTAGAAACATTTTTCGCATATTGGATTAGCGGGTGACTTGGACTGGTTTTGAGCGGGGCGTCCGAAGAGTTGAGTCATAGGCTTTGCGGGGTTACCGGAGCGTGCATTAGAAAATTTTTACCACTCGTTTTAATAGATATCTATTGGAAGGTTAAGCAGTAAGTCGGCAAGGAATTGCGGCGAACAAAGGCTCTCTTCGGGCGAAAGTATGCCGGGAGTGAGCCGCAAACCGCAGCCGACGGGAAAAATTTTCGCACGCGGAGGCAACCCCGCAAAGGCTTTACAGCTATAGAGGTTAATCGCATGAAAGGCTTCTTCATCACATTCGAAGGTTCTGAGGGGAGCGGGAAGAGTACGCAGTCGCGCCTGCTCTATCAATACCTGAAGCGCAAAGGCTTTGACGTGCTCTACCTTCGGGAGCCCGGGGGTACGGTCATCAGCGAAAAGATACGCAAGGTCCTGCTTGACGCGCGCAATGATTCCATGTCTTCTGCCTGCGAGATGCTGCTCTACATGGCGGCGCGGGCGCAGGTAGTAGCTGAAGTGATCAAGCCTGCTTTGGCAAAAGGCACAATCGTCATTTGCGACCGCTTCCTTGATTCCACGCTTGCCTACCAGGGGTATGGCCTGGGCATGGATATCGTTTTTATAAAAGCAGTCGGCAGGTTTGCCACGGGCGGCATAATGCCGGCAGTAACGATCTTCCTGGACCTGCCGGTGCATAAAGGCCTTAAACACCGCGAAAGCAGGAAAGACCGCATTGAGCAAAGGCCCCTTGATTACCACAAGCGGGTCCGTTCAGGATATCTTGCTTTAGCGCGCCGGGAGCCAAAAAGGATCAAGGTCGTCAAGGTCGAGAAAGATAAGCACAAGACCCAGTTTAATATCAGGCAGCACATCGAAGATGCCATTCGCAGACATTAAAGGCCATGACCTCCAGATAGGGATGCTTCAAAGCGACCTGCGCTCTCAGGCGCTGGCAGGGGCATATCTGTTCAGCGGCCAGGAGGGCCTGGGAAAATTCCTGGCGGCAACCACCTTTGCCAAGGCGATAAACTGCCTGGATTCCGAAGGCGATGCCTGCGGGGTTTGCGTTTCCTGCCGGAAGATCGATAAGCGCGAGCATCCGGACGTGCATTTACTTGAGCCGCAGGAAGGCTCTGATGCCCTTAAAGTTGAAGACGTCCGCCAGCTGCAGCGCAAGGTTTCTTTGCGGCCGTATGAGGCAAGGAAAAATGTCGTGCTCATCAGGGAGGCCCACTGCCTGACCGCAGAAGCGGCAAATGCCTTGTTAAAAACGCTGGAGGAGCCGCCGGAGCATGCGGTATTTATCCTGACCAGCTCAAAGCAGGCGCTATTATTCAAGACGGTCATTTCGCGCTGCCGCATCATACGCTTTGCCCCGCTTGCGCGGCAGGCGCTTGAGGAGATCATGGAAAATGATTTCGGCATCGAGCAGCCGCGCGCGCATTTCCTGGGGTATTTCAGCGAAGGCAGGATCGGTTACGCCCTTGCGCTCAGGGAGTCGGATCTGCTCAGGGAAAAGAACAGGATCATCGATGAATTCGCCTTGTCTCCCGCGGGTTCCGCGGACACGGTCAAGGAAAAAGAAGACTTGCGCGTCATCCTTAATGTCCTGGCCACGTGGTTCAGGGACATTTATATGGTAAAGACAGGGCTTCCGCATTCGGAGCTGATCAATCTTGACCGGCGCGATGAGCTCATCGGTTTTATCAACCGCTACGCATGGACGGCGTTAGACAGTATCATGAACACCATTTCAGAATCGCTTTTTTACCTGGAACGCAACGTAAATACCAAGCTTTTATTGTTAAACGTGAGGGCCCAGATATGCCAAAGATGATCATGGTGCAATTACGGGACTTGGGCCAGACATACATGTATAATGCCCAGGAACTTGAACTTAAGGAAGGGGAATACGTCATTATCGAGCATAGATCGGAAGAGCA
>JAQTNM010000194.1 GCA_028713875.1 Candidatus Omnitrophota bacterium
ACGGTGGAAATCAATGCCGTAAAAACAGGGATAACGGTGGAGCGGGCAGGATATCCTTAAGTGCACCTGTTTTACCCCTGCCTTGCGCAGATTGCGCACGCGTATCTTGGAAGTAGTGCCCCTGACAATGGAATCGTCAACAATAATAATACTTTTGCCCCTTAATACGTCTTTGAGCAGGTTGAATTTTACTCTCACTCCCAGGTCGCGCGAATCCTGCGCCGGCTGAATAAATGTCCTGCCTACGTAATGGTTGCGTATGATGCCCATCTCCAGCGGTATGCCTGAACCCTGCGAATATCCTAATGCCGCGGAAAATCCGGAATCAGGCACGGGGACGACAAAATCCGCCTTAACCGGGTGCTCTTTGGCTAATTGCTCTCCCAGTTTACGCCTGACCGTATGCACTGTTTCTCCGAAAACATAAGAATCCGGGCGGGAAAAATATACGTGCTCAAAAGTGCAAAAAGCATGCCGCCTGAAACGTAGCTCTTCCGGCAGAAAAGATTTCAGTCCGTCTTTACCGATAAAAATTATTTCACCCGGCTCTATCTCGCGGATAAATTTTGCGCCGATCAGGTCAAAGGCGCAGGTCTCGGAGGCCAGACACCAGGAATTCCCCAGCTTACCCAATGAAAGCGGCCTGAAACCCAACGGATCCCTTACGCCTATAAGATGATCGTTATCCATCATCACCAGGGAATATGCCCCCTTGATCCTTCTCAAGGCATATACTAAGCTCTCTTTTAAATCCCTGGATTTGGCTTTAGCCATAAGATGGATGATGATCTCGGAATCAGTGGTGGTTTGAAAGATAGAACCGGTTTTCTCAAGGAGCTGGCGCAATTCCAGGGAATTCACCAGGTTGCCGTTATGGGCAATGCAGATGGTGCCTTTTGCGTATTCAATTAAAAGCGGCTGTGCGTTTTTAAGGACACTGGAGCCGGTAGTGGAATAACGCACGTGGCCCACTGCCATATTGCCTTTTAAACGGTGCAGGACCTCGCTGTTAAACACATCGCTGACCAGCCCCATCTGCTTATGGATGGTCATGGCGCCGTTATTGTTGGAGACGATACCGCAGGCCTCCTGCCCGCGGTGCTGCAGGGCATAGAGCCCTAAATAGGCATACCAGCTGGCCTGCCTGTGGTTATATATCCCGAACAGGCCGCAGAATTCTTTCGGAGTATCTTCAAAAATATCTCTTGGCATGATTTTCATCCTTTCGGATACCTGCCTGTCCAGCAATACAGGCAAACTTTATCTTTAGGCAAGCCTATCGCTTCAATCATCTCGTTTAATTTTTGATATTTTAAAGTGGTGGCGCCTATATCTTTGGCAATCCATTCTACCATCTTTTTATGCTTTGGCGAATCTTCATCGAGGTATGGCCGGTCATCTTTTATGTCTCTGCCTTCTATTGCCCGTATAGCCCGGCGCGCTGCCAATTCACTCAGGCTGCGCGTGGAATAATTGAACTTGCAGGGGAACAAGAGCGGCGGGCAGGCGATCCTGAAATGCAGCTCTTTGGCCCCGCACTCAAGCAGTTTCTGTATGGTGTAATTCTTCAGCTGCGTCCCCCGGACTATGGAATCATCACAGAGCACTATGCTTTTATCCCTGATTATCTCTTTAATGGGTATGAGCTTCATGCGCGCGATCAAATCGCGTGTCTCCTGGGAAGGAGGGGTATAGCTGCGGTCAAATCCGGGCGTATATTTTACCAGCGGCCTTCTAAAGGGTATTTTTGAGCCGATAGAATATCCGATGGCATGCGTTGTCCCTGAATCCGGTATGCCCGCTACGCAGTCCGGACGGATATTGTCATTTTTTGCCAGATTTCTCCCGCACCTCTCCCTGACCAATTCCACGTTAATGCCTTCATATGAAGAAGCAGGGAAGCCGGTATAAATCCACAGGAAGGCGCAGATCTGATTGATCTTTTTGCCTTTCTTGCGCAGGCGCATCCCGGAATTATCTATAAAAACTATCTCGCCGGGCTCAAGATACTTTATGATCTTAAATCCCAGGTTACTAAAGGCGCTGGTCTCGGTAGTCACTGCCCAGTCTTTCCCTCTTTTGCCGACCACTAAAGGCGTAAAACCGAACCTGTCCCGCGCAGCATAGATGCCTTTTTCATTCAATAAAAGCAGGGAGCAGGAACCGTCTATCCTGGAAAACATATTTTCAATGCCGTCAACGATGGACTTACCCTGCAGGATAAGTTTTGCCACCAGTTCCGTTAAATTAATCCGGCCGTCGGTCACTTCGCTGAAAGACATCCCTTTTTTGCATAACCGTCCGGCAAGCTGCCGGGCATTGTCGATAAAACCGTTGGTTACGATGGCAAAAGGCCCGAATTTTGAATTCACGCACACCGGTTGTTCATCCATCGCACTGATAACGCCTATGCCTTTATTCGCCTTCATATGTTTATAGTCTTCAAAGAATTTGGCCTTGAACTGGCTCCCCTTAATATCGTGGATCTTACGCTCCAGTTTTTTGCCCCAGGTAGCCAGCCCACCAAACTGCGTCCCAAGATGCGAATGATAATCAGTGCCGTAGAACAATTCCTGGTTGCATTCCTTTTTGCAGACTACTCCGAAGATACCGCTCATGCTTTTTCTCCCTTAAATGTTTTTGCGCGCGTATTCTACGCCGTTCCTCAAAATTCCCAGGCCATCCCCTTCTTTTTTGTTATTTGAACCTGTCCAACGGGGGTGCTGGAATGAATCAAGGTGTCTCTCCGGATGCGGCATTAGCCCGAAGATCCTGCCTGTCTCATCGCATATGCCGGCTATATTCTCCCGGGAGCCGTTGGGATTATCCGGATAACCGGTCAAATCTCCCGCCTGGCTGCAATATTGAAAAACAATTTGACGGCCCTGTTTTAATTTCTCTAAAACTTCCCTGCTTTTTGCGACAAAGTTTCCTTACCCGAGGTCATTTATCTGCCTG
>JAQTNM010000195.1 GCA_028713875.1 Candidatus Omnitrophota bacterium
AAAGACAAACGGCTGAGTATCCACGTTTCTTGACGAATCCAATCCTGAGCGTAGGGCACGACATCCCATTACCGAAAGGTAAAGCGCTTTGGCAAAGATGCGCTGAAATGAGGATCGACAGCATCCAAATCACGACACAGGGACTTGGCTTGAGAGTAAAATACCGAAATATTTGCCAAGACTATTCCCTATCACTTACACGCCCAGGCGGCGAGGACACTTATGTGGTAAGCAACTCCGGCGAAGGGTTAAGGATTGCTGAGTTCCCCAAGGACGCATTCCCCGACGAATGGAATGCCGGAACGTTATTCGATCGATTCGACATGTACACAAGAACCATACTTCCTAACGAAGTTTGGATGCTCAAAATGTGGTTCCCCCCACTCAAAGAGCCAGCTAAACAGCTTGCTTTCACACACTTCCCATTCGACAAGGTAGAAATCACCCTGCTCGACTGATACTTCTTTTGCCCGCGCTGCCAGCGGGCACTAGCTGATCAGAAACCTCCTATCACCCGCCGGACTCATTAGTTCGGCGGGTGCTTTTATTTACAATAAAAAAATAAACTCCGAGGGCCTTCTGCCAGCCAAAAACCGCCTGGTCTTTGTTCGCGCAAAATTATTTATATTTCTCGCGTCCTCTCTGGCTTAACCGCCTAGGAGGACGCTCTTTTTATATACTCTAAATATATAATTTTCTGTTATAATACCCCTATGTTTCATTTTTATATTCTTCGGTGTAAAGACAAAACTCTGTATTGCGGAATGGCTAAGGATGTCAAAGAAAGGGAAAAAACGCACAACTCAGGCAAGGGGTCGGCTTATGTCAGGAGCCGGGGCGGGGGAAAAATAATTTATGTTGAAAACTTTAGAACTTTAGGCAAAGCCTTAAAACGCGAAGCTGAAGTTAAAAGATGGTCCAGGGAGAAAAAATTAGAATTAATAAAGACCAAAAATGCTAAGCCGCGTTAAATCTATTTTTAGTTTTCGGGAGCACAAACGCCAGCTCCTGCACATTGTCCTGGTTTCTTTCTTAATTTCTTTTGCCTCTGCCAGAGCCTGGGCCCTGGTTATCGGCAATGCCATTTATTTTAAGGGCTACCATATTCACCATTTCTTTTTTGGAACCATGGCGCTGGCAATCGGCGGGCTTATGGGGACTCTAAGCGAGGACAAAAAAGCCCTTAGGGCGGCCAGTTTGCTTATGGGCGTTGGCATGGGCTTGTTTGCGGACGAAATCGGCCTCCTACTTAACTGCACCACAACCAACAAAATTTGCGCTTACGCTTTTCCTGACACTACGGACATTATCGGCGCCATTGTTATTTTTATATTTCTTTTGTTTGTCACCGTGGATATTTTAGAAAAACGGGCGGAAAAAAAGAGAGTCCAAAACGCAAACTAAAATAACGCGCCCCTGCTTTCTAAAACACCCCCGGCTCATCTCGGGGGTGTTTTTTCGCTTGGTCTTGCAAAAATTCTAAAAAAGTGTAAACTATCTACACACTCAGGCGAGCCTGCAAAGGCTCACCTAAGCTCCCGCAAGCGGGTTAGTTAAAAAGCTAACCCATTTTGGCCTCAGCAAGGCAAGGATTTCCCTATCCCACCTTAAATACGCAGTCAAACACGACTGAGGCAAAATGGCAGCATCTGGCTTCCTGCCGGAGACTAACCCGCGCCCAAACCCCTAAGGAGGGATTGGATATTTTATAACGCAATTATTTCGTTGCTGATCGATTGTCGATCAGTTCCCCTTGAACATCAAGGCCGGCACCATGCAGTTTTCGGTGCCGGCCTCTTTTTTATTTTTATTCTAATGACTCCAAAGTAACCCTTTAAATTCACTGTTGACTATTAACGGTACGCCCCTGAGCGATTCTATACGGAGAGACAGCTCTTTGACCGGACAGCGGTGCGGCAACTGGCTTTTGGAAACGCAGTGCGCGCACAAGCTTCGCAATTCGGAAATAATATAATTTTTTTTGATTTCATGTTCCGCCATATAACTCCTTTCTACTCGAGATTCCTTATTACCCCCACAACTTTCCCCTGCACCATCCATTCCTCTTTGGGATAAATATTTTTGTAATCCGGGTTTTCCGCTTTTAAGTAGGAGCGGTTTTTAATTTGTATAAACCTTTTGACCGTGGCTTCGTCGTGCAGCAGGGCCACCACAATGTCATTATTTTTTACTTCTTTAGTCGGCCGGACAATGACCAGGTCATTTTCGAAAATTCCGGCGTTAATCATACTGTCGCCGCGCACCCGAAGCAGAAATACGTCCCGTCTTCCTTTTACCATAGTCTGCGGCAAATTAATCCAATCTTCAATATGCTCTTCTGCTAAATGCGGGCTGCCGGCCTGCACGTTGCCCATAACCGGGACAGCCACCAGGCCTTTAACAAGACTGTCTCCCAAAGAGTTTAAAACTTCAATACCTCTGGCTTTGCCGCTGGTTTTTATAAAGCCCTGTTCTTCCAAAGAATCCAGCAATTTGGCCACCGCGTTCTTGGACTTTACCTGCAAGAATTTGGCCATTTCGGAAATACTTGGAGGCATGCTGTATTCGCGGATTTGAGTGACAATAAACTTCAGCAATTCTTTTTGTCGGTCAGTGATGTCTTTGCTCATATGCTTGATTCTTAATGCTTAATTCTCGCTACTTATATATACTATACGTTCGTTCACCTAGTGTCAACCCAGTATATCAACATTTGATTTCGCTGATAAAATGCACCGTTTGTAAAAATGCAAGCATCGTATTATTTAAGTTATCAACAACTGATATAAAAATTAATATCAAATGTTGTATTACTGGGTCAACAAATAAAAAACCCGCGTACTGAGCGGGTAAATGATTGTCCACCTGAAGTTATCCACAGTTACCAGAATCATGAATATAGAA
>JAQTNM010000196.1 GCA_028713875.1 Candidatus Omnitrophota bacterium
TATTTTAGTAAAGATATGCGTTAATTGATCATCCATTAGAAATTTATTATACTCCCAATGCCGTAAAAAAACAACCCCCCGCAGCATTTTTCTGCCGCAAGGGGTTATTTACCTTATCCAATAAACCGGGGCCGGCTCCTACTGCGCCCTGTCCGGAGCCTGACGCTGCTGCATATGCTGTTGCATCTGTTCGCGATGCTCCCGGCGTTCCTGGCTGCGCTCTCCGTGCAAATGCCCGAGCTTTTCTCTATATGCCTTTATTTTCTCCTGTATAGAATGCATCCGTTCCTTTAATGGCTTAATCTGGGCTTGGAGCTTTGCGATCTGTGAGCGTAATTGCCCGGCCTGTTGACGCAATGACTCGATCTCCGAACGCAGCTGGCTGGATTCGGCCTGCCTTTGAGAATTGCCTGCCGCAGCCGGCTGCTCGGCATTAGCTTTCAAAGTAAAAACAGCTATCATGCACAAAACAGCTAACATAACAGGTGTTTTACGTATCATATGCCCCCCTCCCCTTATTTACCTGGCTAAAAATATACGTTAATTATGCTTCAAGAAACAGGCCTGTTACAATATAAATCTCAATCTTATTAAATAAAGAAAAACTAACAGGGCTCCCCAAAGGATTATTTTAAACGACAGGAATCCCATAAAGAAGTGCGTATTTTTTGCCCGGATCCTGCCTTGAGAATAAAGGCGGGCGCTGTAAAGATAATAAACAAGGAGCGTCCCGTACGCCGATAAGCTTGCCCAATGATAAGGCAGACCAGCAACAAAAAAATCCAGCCAATAAATTACTAAAACCAGGAAGAAAGAAGCCGCATAAGGCCAGCAGCAATCGTGCCGGTAAAACCCATAAATATCCCTGATGAATAAGGCGGGTGCCATCCTTTGCTATTTTGTCACTGTAATAGCCACCGCCATGTTAGTGCCTTTCCTGCGCGTCTTACATTCTATGGTAACTTTATCGCCTTCCTTTAATTTATCTATTGTAATGATTTCCCCGTTCTTGCCTTTGATAACCGCATCGGACTTTACCCTTAAGGTTTTTTTTGCCCCGTTCTCTTCTATAACCGTAATCCTTGATGCTATTCCCGTAGAAGAATCGCCGATTGATACGGAATCAATTTTACCTGCAACGACTTGGACTCTTATCAATCCCTGTTCAGACGATTCCTCTGCCGTTGCTTTTTGAACAAAACACGAAGAGCCGACAAATAACACAGCAACAAACAATGCAACAAACGTCTTTTTCATATTCTCTGCCTTTCTTTTGTTAAGATAACCTGCCGCTTTCATTTCATAAGTGGAGACCCCCCTCATGGCATAAAAACAAGGGCTGAACAATAAAGTCCAGCCCGTGATCCTCTAAAAAAAAAGGATTTAGATCATTCTTCCTTTTTTACCATGGTTTGTCCGCAGCAGCTTTTTACCACTTCGCCTTCTTTTACCTCTCTTACTTCCTCTTTGCCGCATTTAGAGCAAACGTATTTAGCTGTCTTTTTTGGTCCGCATGATCCGCAACCCATTTTAAGCCTCCTTTCATTATTACTTCTTACTCAAGGCTTACCGCAAGCCCAATTTTATTCTACTCCAAACAAAAAACCTCCGCAAGATAAATCTGTTTTTATTTAACGCCCGGGCGGGCCTGCTTTAACTCTTCCTCCAATTTTGCTATTTTTGCCTTTAACCCGACCATCCTGAGTTCCTGGTCAATGCAGATCTTATTGATACCCTCTACTTCTTTTATCTTGTCTTTCAGTTCTCTCTCAATTATTTTCTGCTGCGCAAGCAGATCTTCAAGCTCTAATTTTTGCCATAAGAGCGTCAGGTGGCTCTCTATGATCTCTTTAAACTGCGACATAATTTCTTCAAAGTCCCTGGAATAAGCATTTTCCTTATTGTCAAGAACGCATAGAGTGCCGAAAATATTCTTATCCGGATAAAATATGGGGAATCCAAGATACGAGATTATCCCTGTTGCTATACTTGGATTCTTATCCCATTCAGGGTCCTTAAGGGCATTGGGAATCAGGTTCTTCCTCTGGGTCCTCATGGTTTTTTCACAATAAATTCCGGCAGGCAGCGTAAACTCCTGACCAGCCCGAAACGGATTCCCTTCTGAATCGGCGGATTGAAAAACCGTAAAAGACGGGAACTCCACCTTCATGATCAATGCGGCTGGGACTTTCATTATTCTCGTTAAAATATTTACGATGTTCTGCCATTTGTCTCTTATCTCTTGGGGGATCGGGACATCCTTCGGGTTAATAGTCGGTTCCATGCAGGGCTCTCCTTCATATTGCCAGGAAAAAATATTTTAATATCTACGCCATTTTATTTTACTTCAAACAAAAACTCTCTGCAACAATTATGCTGCGGTGGACTAAAGTAGTTGGCTCCCCTTGGACTTTGAAATCCGAAACTACTTTTTACCCATCCACTCTTCTAAGAAAATACTGTGTTTCTAATATCCTCTCGCAGCCCAAGTATCGGCTTCATACCAACCAAACCTCCCGGGGGGCGGAGTATTGCCGGCAACATCGTCTACGTAAGCAAGATTGTGTCCGGCATCACCCTGCGGTGGTTTACCGCCCGAAGAACACCGAGTAGCGACAAGAACATAACTGGTATATTGCTGGCTCCATGGTAGCCAAACGTAGTATCCCCAGTAATGATTAGTATCGCAAGTACCGCTAAATTGAGGTGATAAAGGGATATTTCCTGTACCTATGCCAGCGTCGGCTTGTGTTATAGTAGCTATTGTTCCATTTTGTAAATAATAGGCAATTACATTCTTACGAGCCGTACTTATAACCGCCCTTGCTTCAGCCTGGCGTCCCTTCTCCACTATTTTTGTGTATTGAGTAAACCCCAGGGTAGCTAGAATACCTAAGATGAC
>JAQTNM010000197.1 GCA_028713875.1 Candidatus Omnitrophota bacterium
TTACTCGCTTTCTAAGCGGGTCATCCCGGTTTCGCCCAATACCCTCTATGCCTATCTGCAGGTAGTCTGCCTCGGGTTAAAGGGCCTTAAGGTAGAGGAGAATGCCAAAAATATCCTCAAGAACTTAAGCGCGCTATCCATCGAGATAAATAAGTTCAAGGATGATTTCAATACCCTGGGTTCGCATCTTTCCAATGCCAAGACCAAGTATGACGACAGCACTAAAAGGCTTGAGAGGTTTTCCGAGCGGCTCACCAATATCGAGGACTCTAAAAACATCGAACTGAAATAGGAGGCATGAGATCATGGATGAAGACAGAATAAACCGTCCGGGCCTGGCAGCGGTGCTTTCTTTTGTTTTTAACGGCCTGGGCCAGATCTACAACGGCCAGATCATCAAGGGCCTGGTGATCATCTTTTTTTCTACCTTGAGCATGCTGGTCCTTTTGACCGGGGCCATCTTTATCGGATTCTGGATGCTGGACAAGATTGTTTTTGTCAACCAGCTATCCATAGGCATAGCGCTATTTACGGCTGGCCTGGTTTTTATATGCGTCACCGGGATTTACAGCATCTTTGATGCTTACAAAGTCGCCTTAAAAAAATGATCTTCAAAAACCCCAATTTGATCTGCGCCACAAGCAAGCGGCCGCAGAATATGTCTCTCTCTTACGGTAATACGAAAGAGTCCCTCTCTAACCGCAAGAAATTTCTAAACAGCCTGGGGATAGATTACCAGAGTCTGGTCTGCGCCAAACAGTCGCATTCGGATAATGTCAGGTATGCGCAGGAAGCGGACAGGGGTAAGGGCGCTCTGACTTATGAAACTGCTCTTTCCGATACTGACGCCTTGATCACAAACAAGAAGGATCTCGCGCTGGCCGTATTCACTGCCGACTGCCTCTCTATTTTTCTTTACGACCCCAAAACCTCAAGCATCGGCCTGGTCCACGCGGGCTGGCGGGGAAGCCTCAAGGGGGTGACTGCCAAGACGGTTTCAGCGATGCGAGAGCGTTTTAAGGCGGATCCTCAGAATTTATATGCCGGGCTTGGGCCGCTCATAAGGAGCTGCTGCTACGAGGTCAGAGGAGATTTTATGGGCCTTTTTCCTGATGACCTGCTTTTGAGGGATAAGCGTTATTACCTGGACCTCATTTCCGTAAATAAGAAACAACTTTTAGGTTCCGGAGTCAGGGAGGAAAACATATCTGACCGCGCTATCTGCACCTCTTGCCGTAACAAGGAATATTTTTCCAACCGCCGCGAAGGTAACGCAGCCGGCAGGATGATCTCGGTTATCATGCTCAAGTAAGGATTTAGGGTATGGGCGGCTATGACCTGGAATTTGTTTTGAGCACGCAGAACAGCAACGCCGAGTTTATCCGCAACTCTTTGACGGAATTTGGCCAGGCCCTGGAGATCGAGCAGCTTCCTAAGAATGAGGCGGTAAAGGGAGAAGACTTTAAGATAAACATCTCTGTCCAGGACCCTACGATCGTCTTTGACGCCTGCGCGCAGCTGGGCCGGATAAAGTCAGTCAAGGTAGAAGAAAGGAGCTGACAATGCAGAAGGCGCTGGTCATTTATTATAGCCAAAGCGGGAATACCAAAAAGATGGCGGAATCTGTCGCGGAAGGCATACAGAAGGCAGGCCTGGAGGCGGTAGTAAAAGATGTCAAGGATGTAAAAGCCGATGAATTATTGAAATACGACGGGTTAGTCATCGGCTCTCCCACTTATTACGGGAGCATGAGCGCCCAGATCAAGCAGTTGTTTGACGATTCGGTGAAATTCCACGGCAAATTAGACGGTAAAGTCGGCGCTGCCTTTGCCTCCAGCGCCAATATAGGCGGCGGCAACGAAACCACCATCCTTGATATCTTAAACGCCATGCTTATCCACGGCATGGTTATCCAGGGCGATTGGCAGGGCGACCATTACGGCGCGGTGGCCATTGACGCGCCTGATTCCAGGGCCACCAGGCAGTGCGTGAGGATGGGTGACCGCCTGGCCAAGCTGATCAAAAAATTGCAATGAATATCGTAATCCTTATTACTGCGCCGAATAGTAAAGAGGCCAGGAAAATCGCTGACGCGTTGGTCAACAATAAGCTGGCTGCCTGCGTGAACATAGTAGAAAGAATAGGATCCGTCTTTTTATGGAATAAAAAAATAGAAAAGGCCAAAGAGGTGCTTTTGATAGCCAAGTCTAAGAAAGTCAAATTCCCTAAAATAGTAAAGCTGGTCAAGCGGCTGCATAGTTACCAGGTGCCCGAGATTATCGCCCTGCCCATTATCGACGGATATAAACCTTATCTGAGGTGGATCGATGATTCTCTCAGGTAGCCCGCTTGATTATCTCTGGGTTTTTTTAGGCGGCATCGCCGCAAGCCTTTCTCCCTGCGTCTACCCGCTTATACCGGTTACCGCCGGGTTTATCGGCGTAACCTCATCCGGCTCCCGGCTGCGCGGCCTCACCCTTAGCCTGGCTTATGTTACCGGCATAGCCATTACCTATTCTATTTTAGGGTTGATCGCCTCCCTTACCGGCCAGCTCTTCGGCAGGATAAGCGCGCATCCCCTTACTTCTATTATCGTGGGGGCGATATTCATTCTCTTCGGGTTATCGCTGCTGGATCTATTCGCATTACCGCTGATGAACCTGGTGAGGCTGCCTGCTTTAAAAAAACAAAACCACCTCTCCAGTTTTATTTTGGGTTTAAGCTCAGGCCTGGTGATAGGGCCTTGCGTTACCCCGATATTAGGCGCAATCCTGGCCTTTTTAGTTACCAGGAAGAATATCCTTTACGGCGTTTCCATGCTTCTGTGTTTTTCTTACGGCCTGGGTTTGATCTTTATCCTGGTAGGGACTTCTAGC
>JAQTNM010000198.1 GCA_028713875.1 Candidatus Omnitrophota bacterium
TCTCAGCAGGCATAAACTTAGACCTAAAACCGTTCCATATGGCGCTTTAGGTTTCAGGAGCTACCCGGATCAAGCGGGGGCCGAAATAAGACTCGGCAACCTTAACATGCAGGTATCTGATGGTGGATATAGAAAAGGCAAATGTAAATAATCCTGCCAGTAATAATGCCCTGGCCATCCCCACAATAAAGCCTCCCCACTTGTTCAATCTGGGCACCGCTTCTGATTTTATCAGCGCAGCGAATGTGAAACTCAAAAGGTTTCCTATAAGATAAAAAACAATTGCCAGTAGTATAAAACACATGAAGTCCACAAAAGCCACGGTAAGCTTCTTATCAAGGCCAAAACGGCTGCCGAGAAAATCCGATAAAGCAGTGTAATAATGCATGCTTACATAAATAGCGAGAAGAGTGCCCAGGAGCTTAAATACTTCGGCAATAAAACCGGTTTTTAAAGCGACATAAAGCGTTCTCAATAAAAGAATTATAAAAAAAACATCTATCCAGTTAAATCTCCGGACAACGCTTAATGTTGAATCCATTTTTATCCTTTCTTAAAAAAGTTAGTAAAGTATAACATATGTTTAGGGGGGTGTCAAGGAAAGCGCTTTCTTTATTCTATCTCAAATGAAATGACCACGTTAAAAGAAAGGTGCGGATAGTCCAGCTCTTTGGGAAAATTCGGAAAAGGCGCTGCGTCGCTTATGCTTTTAAGGGCGATTTCGCGCAGATAAGGGCTGGGTGAAGATTTCTCATCAACAATGCGGACCTGCTTTATATCACCCACATTAGATATTACGAAAGAAAGATAGACCTCTCCGGTTTCGGTACGCGCATAGTTCAGGTAAGCGCAGCGCCTTATCTTTTCGCGCACGATCTGATAATAGCTTATATAGGAAGGGTTATTGATCTTATCGGCGTCTATAGCCGGCAGGGTTATTTTCTTCTTGACCGAGATTATGTCCGGCTTGGTAAATTCCGGCTTGGTAAAAAGCCCCTGCCGGGAGTTAACTGTCCTGGTTTCGCTGAATAATTTATCTTTGTCTACGAAGGGCGGCGGGGTCCTTTTGTCAGCGGTAATTTTTGCCGACATTTTCAGGAATGGCTCTTTATTCAGATTCTTCAGCGACTCTGCAGGCGGTGATTTTTTCTCCTCTGGAGGCTTTACGTAACTCACCTCCATCTTCGGCTCATTTTTAGCCGGAGAAAAAATGACAAAGCGCGGGTTCTGGAATAATATTATACCGTGCGCGGCTACGGAGATTAAAAATGCGGTTACGAACAGCCTTTCGGAAAACATATGAAGTTAGGTTAACATAAATCTTTCTATTTTGCAAGCCAATTGAGAATAGTCTGACATCGTCCGCAAGCTGTCATTTTTTAGGAGACAGTTTGTTTCAACTTCAGAGTTCCTTAGAAACTTAGTGAGGTAATTCTGAAATTATTAGAACGAGATTTTGACTCCCGCATTAAACATCCGTCCTGGCTCAGCGTAATTAAAAACCTCCCTGTAGTCTTGATCTGTAATATTATCTATCTTGAAAAATGCTTCGAAATTTTTGTTGAATTTATAGTTTATGTTCAAATCGGCCTTTGTGTATGCCTTTAGCAACAGATTACCCACGTCACTACGACGACCGACGTATAGCAATTTAAGGTTAAAGTCTAATTTGCTATTTGGAATGTATGCTAAAGTCACAAAGACTTTGTTTTTAGGGCGCCTTAATAATTCATCGCCGTTACTCTTATCTTCAGTATCTTGCCAAGTATATCCAACATCAATTTTTAACGCGGAGAAAGGATTCAGGCTGATACTATTTTCCCATCCGTAAATTCTGGCTTTGCCTATATTGGAATATTGAGGAGTAAAAAAAGTTACGGGATTGTATTTTGCATCAATAAGATTTTTTAATTGCGTGTGAAAAAATACAGTACCAAAATGTAATTTATTTTGAAATAAGGATTGTTCTATGCCTATTTCGTAAGTTTGGCTTTCTTCGGACTGAAGATTTGGATTGCCTCCGCCAAACATAAAAGGAACAGCCTCGGCGTGTAACTGGTAGAGCGTGGGAGCCTTATAGGCAGTACCCCATCCGCCTTTAATTTTAGTTCCGCTGCCGAACAGATAACTTGCGTCTGCTTTGTAAACTCTCTTTACTCCGGCGTAAGAATGATCGTCGATTCTTATTCCGGTGTTTAGATGGAATTTATCTTCAATGTTAATAAGATTCTCCAAATACCATCCTTTTGTCCTGCTAAAAACTTTAGGAAACCTTGTTTCCGAAAAATATACAGATCCTCCGTAAGGATATTCTGAATAATAGTAGTATTCTCCGCTTTCACGCTGCCAGTCAAAACCGCACACTAGAGTATCGAACTGATGCAGTTTTAAGGTATTCTGCCAGTCTATCTGATAGTTCTCACCATTATACCAGTCCCTTAAATAATCGAATGGAAATTCCGGATCTTTGTCGTCCGAATCGCGACGGAAATTTCCCATATAGGAAAGCTGTAATTTCTGTTTCCAAAAGTCGGTAAATCTGGATTCCCAAAAGTTACTAAAGACCATTTGTTTTTGGCGGCCTTTTAAAGTCGGATCGTCCCTTAAGCCAAAAGAATCATCATATTTATAAGTGGCGTTTATAAAATGTCCGGTAATGCCGATGGTATTCTTTGTATTAATGTCATATTCCGTCCTTAAAGATGCGCTATTATTCTCATAAGGATCGCGTTCTGAGGTGTCTCTCAACTTTGAAATCCCGCGTGAATAATAACGGGAGACTGCAAATGAATAGGAAAAATTGTCAATGCGTCCTTTAGACTCAAATGCTCCGTTACGCGAATCA
>JAQTNM010000199.1 GCA_028713875.1 Candidatus Omnitrophota bacterium
TAACGGCTTCCGCACCTATGAATATAAAGCCCTGAGCCGCCAGACACAGGGCTTCAGGGTCGTGAAGATCATCGCGTTCAGGGATGATAAACCCACGTACAGCGCCGGAGAGAATCTGCGATAAGGATACGTCATGAGAAAAAAACAAGTTTGGATTTTTGTTTTTATGGTCCTGTCGCTGTTTTTTCTGGTGCGCCAGCCGCATACGGTACGCGCCGATCCTCTCTCCGAGAACGGAAGCCACAAGTCGTCGCTGCTGCACATCTTTACCAGGCAAAAGCCGGTCCCTGTCGGGGAGCATGGCAGGCACGTATGCAGGGAAGTCAAGTTTATCGCGGGCAATGACGGCACGTGGTTCAGCCCCGACGACGTGGTGTACAATTATTTTATTTACGAATTTGATAACTCCGGCAGGACAGTCAGGAAAAAAACTTACACCAGCGGCAGGGACCGGGAGGGTTTTACCGCGGACGATCAGTTGCAGGAATACGCGGTCTATACCTATGATGAAAAAATGCGCCTGATCAAAGAGACGGCTTATAACGGCAAAGGCGCGGATAAGTCGTGGTTTACTCCCGACGACATCCAGGCCTATTTTTACCTGTATGACTATGACCTCCTGGGAGAGCAGGACAGCGCGGTAAAATACAGGAACAACGGAGAGTCTTCAGGCTGCGTTACCTTTGAGCATAACCTCAAAGAGCAACTGGTCAAGGATGCCTTTTATCGCCATGATAAACGGGAAGTCCAGTGTTTTCAGGCCCGGGGAAAACTGGAAAAATACCATATTTTTGAGTATAATAATGAGGGGCAGTTGATACGGGCCGTGGAGTACAATGACCGGGGCAGGGATAGGCAGTGGTTTACGCCTGATGACGGGATTTGCGCTTACAAGGTATGCTCGTATGACAGCCAGGGTTTTCAGTCTTTGACAAAAAAATATATCGGTAAGGGCGCGGATAACCGCTGGTTTACCGGCGACGATATAATGCAGTATTATGTGGCTTATTCGTATATAGAGATAACGGCTAAAGATAAGGCTCTGCATGCCCCGGTTTCTTAAAATATTCGTCCATTCCAAAGAGGCGGACGTTGCCTCCAAGGCTGAGTGCGCGTATAAACAGCAGCTTGAGTATTGCAAAAAAGCCTGGCACAGCCATAGTTACGGATTAGAGCGGCTGGTCAGGCTTTTTCTCTGCAGCGCCCAGTTTGCCTTCCCCCTGCTTTTGGTGCGCGACCTCTTCGGCAGGAAAGGCGCTACCTCAAGGAAGCTGGCAGTCGAAGCCTATAACGTAGCAAAATTCATCTTTCCCCTGGCAGTCCTGGCAACAGGGCTTTACCGGCGCCCCGCAGTTACCGGTATCATTATCTACCTCCTTTCTGAAACGGTCCTGCATATCCTAAGCCTGATCTTCCTGGAAGATATCCATGGGGCGCTGCCTTCTTACCGGCGCTCGATACTCCTGCTTTTCCTGCATTACCTTGAGGTCGTCTTTGATTTCGCGGTCATTTACATCACCTTTGGCCTGGTAAGCGAAGCCCTTACCCCGGTCTCCGCGGTGTATTTCAGCCTGGTCGCCAATACTACCGTCGGTTTCGGGGATATTCATGCTCAGGGTTCCGCGGGGCAGGCGGCGGTCATCGCGCAGCTGATTGTCGGCGTATTGTTTATCATCCTGTTCATTAACCATTTTTCTGAGCGCGAGAAATAGAAAAAATAGTTCTTGCAGGGCGGAATTTTATTACTTATAATGATGAAAATATCAATATAAATATATTTATAAATCCATATAACGCAAGGAGGAAGAGAATGTTTAAAAAGTTGCTTTTAGTGCTCTTGGCAGCTTTGGTTTCTTCATTTGTTTTTTCCTCGGCATCCTGGGCAGTCGACGGCGAAGATGACGAAAGAATGGAAATGAAGGCAAGGATGCTGACGCAGAACCTTGCGACCCAGTACGAAAAGCCTCCCGAAGTCATCATTGAAGAGATAATCATCTCAAAGAGGCCAAAAGCGGTCCTGCCTGCCGGAAAAACCTCCGTTAAGGCGATCAATGTCATCGGCGCTACCGTGATCAAGGACGAAAAGATCCAGGAACTGGTTGCCCCTTTCCGCAACAGGGACCTTACGGGAGAAGAGATGCAGCAGTGCGCGGACGCGATCACCGCCGCCTATGAGAAAGAAAGCTATATCGCATCCTACGCGTATATAATCCCCGAGAAGCTCAGCGAAGGGGTCCTGCAGATCATGGTGCAGGAAGTGACTATCGGGGACATTGAGATAAAGGGGAACCGGTATTTTAGCAACAGGGTGATTGAGAAGAAGCTCGGTATCAAGAAGGGCGAGGTTTTTAACAAGAAAAAGCTGCAGCTAGATATCTACCGCGTCAACCGCCATCCCGACCGCAAGGTGCATTTCCTGATCAAGCAGGGGAAAGAGCCGGGGACAGTGGATATCGCGCTTTTGGTCAAGGATAAATGGCCTTTCCATACGATCCTTGAGGTGGATAATTACGGCTCCGAATATATCCTGCGCAAACGGTATAAAACACTCCTTACCTACAATAACCTTACCGGACACGACGATTCACTCACCTTTAAATACCAGCGCACCGATGCCGAAGCCCATGAGCTTTTTGATTTTGACTACTATGTCCCTCTGAACAGCAAGTGGAAGCTTCAGCTTTATTATATGCCCAAAAAGGTCGAGGATTATTACTACAGCGATAACGAAGACCTCGATTTTGAGAAACACGCGCGGAAATGGTATTTTAATTTTTACCAGACCCTTATTGAAGAGCCCGGCTGTGACCTGGTGTCAAGCTACGGCTTTGTCTACAAGGAT
>JAQTNM010000200.1 GCA_028713875.1 Candidatus Omnitrophota bacterium
TGGCTGCTGAATTCGGGCTCCAGATTAAAGAAAGCGGGCTGTTCTCGGAAAGTGACCCTATCCCGGGGGTAGGCTGGGTACCGCAGATAACCAGCAGGTTAACCAAAGCCAAAGCGGGTGATTATCTGCCGGTTATACATATGGATAAATACTATTACATATTGAAAGTAAAGGAAATCAAGGCGCCTTATATCCCTGATTTTGAATCGATAAAAGACAGGGTTAAAGAGACCCTCGTCAAGGAAGAGGCCAAAAAAATTGCCAGGGCAAAAATAGAGGAGTGCCTCAAAATACTGACGCAGCAAGCCAAACCCAGCACTCAATCTGCGGATTTCGAAAGGGCCGCTAAAGAACAGGGTTTAAAATCAGGCGTAACCGCCATGTTTAAATACGGCAGTTATATAGAGGGAATAGGCGGCTCGGACATCTTCTGGACCAAGGCCTCGGAATTAAAGGAAGGCCAAGCCAGCGACATTATAAGCGCGCCGAACGGTTTCTATATTATTAAATTGAAATCAAGAAGCGGCGTTGACGAAAATAAATTCACGCAGGAAAAAACCGGATTTGCCAAAAATCTCCTCTTGCAGAAAAAAAGCGAATATTTCGCGGAATTCACAGACAAGCTATGGAAACAATCCCGGACGTTTTTTTAAGAATCACTCACCTTAATCGCGTTCACCGGGCACTGTTCGGCTATTTCTTTAAGGTTGCAGGTGGCACAAAGCTGGGCCTTGACGTGGGCAATGCCGTCGCCCTGGACCTCAAAAACATCCGGGCAGGCCTGCTCGCACAAACCGCAGCCTACGCAAGTAGAAGCATCTACACTAACCTTGGACATTGTCCTCCTCCCTTTTTATTTATCTCTCAAGCAGGTTCTCAAACATCTCTTCGTGGTCAACTTCTTCGGACAATATGTGCGTAATCAACTGATGTGTAACAGCATCCTTACCTAAAGTCTTCTTGGCAATCTTATTATAAATTTCTATTGCCGTTGCTTCGGCTTCCGTGACTATGCGGATTATCCTGTTTATGTCCGCGGTATTTTTCGGAGGCATCATATATGGAGCGTTGGCGTTCTTCTCTAAGTCCATGGGATTGGCAATAGGCAACCCGCCCAGCTTGGTAATTAAATCCGCCAGTTCCTCAGCATGCTCTAATTCATCCTTGGCGATCTTCTCCAAAAATTCCTTCATATCCTCGTAGGCTTTACCAGAGACGGTCTGCGCCATATACCAGTAAAGATAAAAAGCCAGCCACTCATCGGCGTAAGCCTTGTTCAGGTCATGGACCAGTTCTTTCAGGCTTAAATCCACGATCGCCCTTGCCTGTTTACCCATGCTGCACCTCCTTTTAATGAGCAGACAATTTACGGAGTGTAACGACGTAAATTGTAGCTGCTTCGTTGGCTAATCTCCAGCGTCTGCGAATTAATCCCCCTGCTTTCTTGCAATAAAGGGGATAGGTTTGACCACACAACTTAGCTTCACCGTTGTCCGCTAAGTCGCGGCCTCGCTTAAATTATACCTCTGAATATTGTAATCCGCAATATCCTGTATCTTTTTAACTGCTTCCGGGTCATTTAATAAATGCTTAAAACGGCCCTGCGCTTTCAGATATTCCACCGCGGGCTTTGCCGGAGCAAGCTTGCGCACCGCTGTTAATTTTCCGCTTTCGTATTCAATAAGCGGGTAAAGGCCGGTTTCAACGGCTAGCTTGCCGATCTTAGGTGTAAACGCGGATTCATAGCGCCAACCCAGCGGACAGGGAACGTGGACCTGTATGTATTTGGGGCCTTTGATGCTTAGGGCCTTCTTGACTTTTCTTTGCAGGTCCTGGGGATAGCCCACAGAAGCAGTAGCCACATAGGGTATACCATGGGCATTGGCTATCTCCGGCATGGGTTTTTTAGGCCGGATATTGCCTGAAGAACGCGCACCCGCAGGGCTGGTAGTGGTATTGGTCTCAAAAGGCGTAAGCCCGCTTCTTTGCACGCCGGTGTTATGAACCACAATACCGTCAGCTATAAAATTATGCTCGTCTTCCACCCTTAAATCCAAAGTCGGCTCTATGCCTTTTGATTTTATCCTTATAACTTCTTCGGTCTGGAAAAATTTATTATTAATTAAGAAATCCTGGTACTTATATTGCGCAGGATATTTGTCTATATTCCATTTTCCTTTCTTGCTAAAACAGATATAGCCATATTCGGAATCCGACAATAGCTCCCTGGATACGCATACCATTCCTTTTTTCTTTATCTGTGCGTGGATCTTGCCTACTCTATAGTCCATCGTTTGGAGCAACAAACGTAAACGCTTTAATAGATCCGGATTTGCGGAAACATATCTTTTGCTTCCATGGCAATCATAGCCATCGGCCAGCATAAGACCTTCAACAAAAGCCTCCTTTTGCTCCTGAGGAAGAGTAAATACCCATCCGGGTACGGTCTTATTCTTTGCCCCCTGCCCTAACCCTAAATTATCTATAAATTTAGCCAGATTTACGGAATTAATATAAACATAATCTTTATCGCCGGTTATTTTACTGGCAAATATATTTTTATGCAAATCCACCAAAACATTCCTTGCTTTCTTGCCGGCAGGCAGGGCAAAACCTATTTCGCCCCTGTTCCTCCTTCTCCAGCCATCTCCGACAAATATTCCCAGATATTTCATTATATCGGGACCGGATTCTGCCGGTAAATTTATTTCATTAAGCTTATTAACCCTATAATCGCCTCTTTCCGTCCTTTCTATCTCCGGGAATTTAAAAGCCTGCTGGCGGCCATTCATCCCTTTCAATG
>JAQTNM010000201.1 GCA_028713875.1 Candidatus Omnitrophota bacterium
GGTAGACCAAACCAGTGTATTGCCCTGCTTGTCGGTTATGGAAATTATGGTATTATTAAAACTTGCCTGAATATGGGCAATACCTGAAGTTATGCCTTTGGCAAGCTTTTTCTTTTTTGCTTTATCCTTGGTGGCCATTACTACTTATCCTCCTTAAACAAGCACTGCCTCTTCAAGCAAGCCATGCCTCTGGCGCTTATGGCTCGCTTGACTCCGCGCCCTGCACGGAGGTTACGTTTCATGCTTGTTTACTCCGCGCTATGCGCGGAGCTTACGTTAAATGCGTTATGCCTTATTCTTATTTCCCGGCTGCCGGTTTTGCGGGCTTTTTGTCATCGGCCTTCTTTATGACGGCCATGCCGCCCTTGCGGGGCCCTTTTCTGGTCCTGGCATTTGTCCTGGTACGCTGGCCTCTGACAGGCAAACCTTTCTTATGCCGCATGCCGCGCCAGGAGCCGATATCGATCAATCTCTTTATATTCTGGGATATTTCCCGGCGCAAGTCTCCTTCGACCCTATAACCGCTCTTCTGTACCGCATTAGTTATGCGCATCACCTCTTCGTCTGTCAAATCTTTGGCGCGTTTATCCGGGTCAATGTTTATTTCTTTCAGTATTTTGTTGGACAGAGACCTGCCTACACCGTATAAATACATAAGCGCTATCTCTATCCTTTTTTCCTTGGGAATATCTACACCTAAAATCCTGGGCATATTTTATCCGCTCCTTATATATCCTTTAGTTAACCCTGCCTCTGTTTATGCTTGGGGTTAGAGCATATAACCCGCACGATGCCTCTTCTTTTGATGATCTTGCATTTACCGCAAATCTTCCTGATGGACGCTTTTACTTTCACTGCCGCTGATCCCCCCGTTTACTTGGTCCTGAATGTGATCCTGCCCCGGCTCAGGTCATAAGGAGAAAGCTCCAGCTTTACCTTATCTCCAGGCAGTATCCTGATGAAATTCATGCGCATTTTTCCCGAGACGTGAGCCAACACAATGTGCTCATTTGCGAGCTTAACCCTGAACATTGCGTTAGGCAGAGCCTCAACTACTATCCCTTCGGTTTCTATAAGTTCTTCTTTTGCCATAACGTTTTAATTAAACTGAACGTTACCTCACCCAAATAACTTTCGAGGGTTAATGTCTTAATTACGCTGGACATTATCCTCCACCAAAACCTCTGAGGATTAACGCTTTAATTATACTGGCGTTACCCTCAACCACACAACTCTCAAGGGCTAAGCTGTCAGTATTTCCGGCCCCTTATCGGTAACGGCTACCGTGTGTTCGAAATGCGCAGAAAGCTCCCCGTCGGCGGTAACCGCGGTCCACTGGTTCTCCAGTATCCTGGATCTCCAGGTCCCGGCGTTGACCATGGGTTCGATTGCAAACACCATCCCGTTTTTTATAACCGGGCCCTGATGAGGCTGGCCGAAATTCGGTATCTCCGGCTCCTCATGCAAGGAATTTCCTATGCCGTGGCCCACAAATTCTCTGACTACTGAAAAACCGGCTGCTTCGGCATAACTCTGCACCGCATAAGAGATATCGGATAAATAATTTCCGGCACGGGCCTTTCTTATGCCTTCGGATAAAGCGCCCCCGGTTACGTCAATGAGCCTTTTGGCCCCGGAATCTATACGTCCGATCCCCAGCGTGATAGCGGCATCGGAAAAATAACCTTTATAATTTATGCCGACATCCAGGCTGATGATATCGCCTTCTTTAAGCCTGCGCCCGGAAGGTATGCCGTGCACGATCTCTTCGTTTATCGAGGTACAGATATTTGCCGGGTAACCCTTATAACCCTTAAAAGCCGGTATTGCCTGCTCGCTTTCAATGAGCTTCCAAGCTAAACTGTCCAGTTCTACCGTGGAGATTCCCGCTTTGACCGACTCCCGTAACCTCTGCATCACTCTGGAGAGGATCCTGCCTGCGATTTTTAACATCTCCAAGTCTTTTTCAGACTTTAAGGGGATCATCGCGTTTATCTATGAGGTCGAGCATCTTTTTGAGCACGACCTGCGCATCCTCATTTGCAGAGATAGTGTATAATTTTTCCTTATCCTGATAATATTTTATGAGGCTCGCGGATTCTGCCGCGTAGACTGCCAGGCGTTTTTTAATGGTCTCTTCTTTATCGTCGGACCTCTGATAGAGTTTTCCGCCGCAATTATCGCAGGTCATCTCTTTTTTCGGAGGCATATTCCTGATATGAAAATTCGCTCCGCATTGGCTGCAGACGAGCCTGCCGGAAAGCCTCTGGATGATCACGGATTCGCTTGTCGCAAGGTCAATGACCAGGTCTATACCCATCTTCAAGCCGGCAAGTATATCCTCCAGGGTCTGGGCCTGGTTTATATTGCGGGGGTATCCGTCGAGTATAAAACCGGCTTTGACGTCCGGCCGGGAAAATCTTTTGGTGAGCATCTGCCTTATCAGTTCGTCGGGAACAAGTAAGCCCTTGTTCATGAAATCCTTGGCCTCTTTACCCAGATCTGTGCCTTCGGATACGTTCTGACGTAACAGATCCCCGGTAGAGATATGCGACACATTCAGCTCTTTAGCCAGTATTTTTGCCTGTGTGCCTTTGCCTGCGCCCGGCGGCCCTAAGAGTATTATCCTCATGCCCTTCTTCCTCTGATACGCCCGCTCTTTAAAAATCCCTCGTAATGATGCATCAAAAGATGCGACTCGATCTGTTTAATGGTATCCAGCATCACGCCTACGATGATCAATAC
>JAQTNM010000202.1 GCA_028713875.1 Candidatus Omnitrophota bacterium
CTCTTCCGATCTGTGCTTCCTGAATTCTTGCGGTAACCGGTGAATGTACCAGAAGCGAAACATCCGCTAATTTTACTAATTCCCCCCCGTCTCCTCCGCTTAAGGCAACGGTTTTTATCCCCATCTTTTTTGCCTGTTTTATTGCACAGACAACGTTCTTGGCTTTTCCGCTGGTAGATATCCCGATAGCAATATCATTTTTTTGCCCGAGGGCTTCTATCTGTTTGGCAAAAACGACTTCATAGCCATAATCATTTGCCAGGGAAGTCAGGATCGCAGTATTTGCGGTTAAGGCGATTGCCGGCAGGGCAGCGCGATCTTTCTTAAACCTGCCGATAAATTCCGCGGCAATATGCAGAGCATCGCTGGCAGAACCGCCGTTACCAAAGATAATTACCTTGCCCCCCTTTTTTAGGCACTCTACAGATAAATTGGCAATCTCCATAATCGATCCGATTCCGGAACGCAACAACTCTTCTTTTACTTGTATGCTCTCTAATAGTATCTCTTTTATCCTCTCGCGCATATTTTATCCTTATCTTTAACCAAAAAATACTTTGGCAATAGCGTAAAGGTCCATATCTACGGTTTTGAGTTCCTTCACGGCGTCTTTAATTGAAACATCGATAATTTTATTCCCCGAGAGCGCAACCATCTTGCCGAATTTTTTATCTTTCACCAGCTCTACGGCCTTGACTCCGAATCTGGTACCCAAAACCCGGTCAAAAGCAGTGGGAGAACCGCCGCGCTGGATATGGCCGAGTACGCTTACCCTGGTCTCATAACCCGTCCGCCTTTCGATTTCTTGCGCTAAAATTTCTCCCATCCCTCCGAGCCGTACATGGCCGAAGGCATCAAGCTTTTCTTCTTTGGTAATCAGGCTCTTATCTTTAAATTGTGCGCCTTCGGCAACCACAATAATACTGAATGTCTTGCCGCGGTCATGGCGTTTTTTTATCACCGCACAGACCTCATCCATATCAACCGGTACTTCCGGTATGAGAATAATATCTGCTCCTCCGGCAATCCCCGCTTCGGTAGCAATCCAGCCGGCATGCCTGCCCATTACCTCTACCACCATAATCCGGTTATGGCTTTCGGCGGTAGTATGCAGGCGGTCAATACATTCCATCGCGATATTGATCGTGGTATCGAAGCCAAAAGTATAATCTGTGCAGGAAAGATCATTATCGATAGTTTTAGGCACGCCTACGACATTAGTGATTCCATCACTGATTAATTTTGCCGCCACTCCCAAGGTATCCTCTCCTCCGATGGCAATCAAGGCGTCTAAACCTAAAGTTTTATAGTTTGCCTTTAATTTTTCTAAATCGCCTGCCTTCTTATAGGGATTTGTCCGGCTGGTACCGAGGATTGTTCCGCCTTTCGGCAGGATCCCTGCTACGGTATTAATGTTTAATTCCAAGATGTCATTCTCCAAGAGCCCTTTCCAGCCATTCTTTATCCGCACAAATTCATAACCTTCAGACATCCCTCTTCTTACTACTGCCCTGATTACGGGATTGAGCCCCGGGCAATCTCCTCCTCCTGTAAGTACGCCAATCTTCATCGCTTTAACTCCTTCTTAAAATGGTTATACCCTGCCGTAACCGCCGAAGGGAATCGTCGGATCTTTAAGTTCCGAATCTTTTCGCTTATTACGTTCTCTTTCCTCTATGCCAACTATTTTTGCAATATGGATACGGGTAATAATCTGTTCCTCAACGCCTAATACCTCCTGAATTTTTAAACGCGTAATTTCCTGAAGACGCGCGGTCAATTCCGGAATATTGGCTTCGGATTTTAAAATCACCCGCAAATCAACTTCTATGCCTTTCTTGGTAGCTTTGACATCCGGCCTTAATTCCTTAATCTCCGGCAGAATTATACTCAGGCGTTTGATTAAATCTTCCACTGCTGAAAGCGCAACCGTTACCTGCCCGGAAGAGGTTGCAAAGGCAATAGTTTTCTCACGCTGGAATCTACCTAAGATGAGCTGGGCAAAAGAAAAACTGATGAGAATCAACAAAATTCCCAAAAGCCCGATAATCACCCTGGTATTTATACTATTTTGTAAATAAGTGAAGAGGTTATTTAATTCCTGCAAAGGAAGTAAATTTGTCGCGAAGGCAATAAATATCAGGCCGACTAAAATTATCACAATCGAATAGAACAAAATTCCCAAAACCGTAAAAAATCTCATTCCTGCCCCCTTTCTATTGCCTGCACGTTTATATTAATATCCCGGATAGAAAGACTGGTCATCTTTTCGATGTTCCTGCGGATATTCTCCTGGACCTTACTGGCTACCTCCGGAATATTATAACCATATTTAATAATCAACGGGACCTCAATCCTCACTTCGCCATTCTTGTCAAATTCCACCTTGATTGCCGAAAGCGATTTTTTACCGATTAATTCCAAAAAACCGCTCTTAAAATCTGTGCCGGTGCGCTTGACTCCCTCAATCTCTGTCGCCGCCAAGGATGTTATGGAGGCGACTGCATCCTTATGAATCTTGATATTACCCAAGTCCGTGTAGGAATCTTCTGGATGCATTATTCATTCTCCGGTTTTTCTTCTTTAAGCATCTCCTGTACGAAATGCGTGGAGATGTCGCCCTTTAAAAATGCAGAGTGATTCAGGAGCTTTAAATGGAATGGTATCGTGGTTTTAATCGGGCTAATGGTAAATTCTAATAACCCCCGCTGCATAATCTTGAT
>JAQTNM010000203.1 GCA_028713875.1 Candidatus Omnitrophota bacterium
CAATCAAAACTGATATGCTCTTTTTTATGCCGATTCCTACAGCATAAGATGCAACCTGTCCGGGGTTGCCTATTACATCAAAGGCCTTTTTAACCTGCTCTCTTCTTTCTCCGACAATGCCGGGAATGACCCCCGAAAGGCTCTCTTGGCCGAAAAGAATAGTATTTATGGTCATATGCAAGGAAACCGGGGAATTAAAAGCGATTACGCCTTCAAGGCCTTTTATTTTTAATTCCTCTTGGAGTCCGACAAGCCTACTGTATAATGGCATTTCTGGTTTGACTTTTGTTATTATCGTTAAGCCATAGCAAGGTAAAAACATACCCCTATCGCTGATTTTCTCTCTGGCAATATTGATTTTGGGGTCAAATATCCTGCCTTTATATGCCCCGATAGACCTTTCCTGTTTAAGCCTGGATTCGTAATCTTTAAGTAAGTCTCCGGCGCCAAGCGGAGAAGAAGCCAAACCTTCCACCCCCTCTTTTATCTCTCTCTGCAGGCCAGGATCGGTTAAGATGTCTATTTCGCCTTTATTCTCGGATACTAAACGGACCATCTCTTCATAGGCAATACGCACCAATGCGGGTTCGGTAAAATGATCTGCAATCCAGGATGTATTGTCCGCCCGCATCTTAAGCTCTTCATCAGAGAACGGAGCAATGAAGGCGACGGTAATATTGGGGTAATCTGTATGTAAAGCCTTGAACCAGCCATAGCCGCCTTCCAGTATAACGGGTTTTTTACCCTTGAATACGGAATCAAGCCCGAAGATGCGCCGGCTAATCTTTAAATAGTCAGGGCCGACTTCTTCAATGATGTCGTCTACAAGGATTACTCCGGGTTTACCTTCAGGAATAATCACTGCCCCTGAAGGAAGGGCCACTATTTCATTATTTCCGCGTTTCAAGACGATACCTTCTTTTTTGTCTGATTTTATTATACGATCGTCTTTCTTAAGATTGGATGTTCCGGTTACATTTTTAATTAAAATGCCGGGCTCAAAGTATGTCCTCTCAGCTGCACCCTGCCACTGCCTGTTCACAATAGCGATGGCAATCTCCTTGAAGATGCTCTTTAGTTCAAAGAGCCTCTGGGCTGTGCGGAAATGATACGTGATGCCGTCTTTCTCGGAAATTCCCTTTTTGACGCGGATATTACGCGTATGATACAGGATAAATTTATCTATGAGGTCGGAATATTTACCCAATCTAGGGGTAAAGGTAGCATCCATAATCTCCCCCTTACCGGTACCCGGGCCAGCGGAATAAAGGAAAAATATTTCTTGTAAGCCGTCAAAAATAGCTAACCCTTTTTTGCTCCTGACTAACGGCCTTATGAAGTTATCGGCTAAATATTCGGAGGAATAAGCGCTGATTGCCTCTTCGGAAGGGATAGCTTGTATTGTGGCAAGGGTTCTTTTTACTTTAGATGAAACTTTGACGGGATATCCGTTGTGGGCTATTTTTTTCTTTATGGCCCTGACGACATTGGCAAAGAATAAATGCGCGAACTGCTCAGTCAGGCTTTCTATGATTTCTTTCTTCTTTTCTTCGGTGTAGCCCCACGGATTGACTAATACGTTAGGATCATAGTCATATCGTTGTATAATCTGGACCACGCCTTCCAGGATCCTGTTATAACGGTCGTATTTCAAGTCTACGCCATCTTTCTTCTGGCTTTCATCGCTTGTCTCCGTAGAACTAAACTCTATGACTCCCTCGCGCATAGACAGCCTGCGCTCAACTTCATAAGCAAGGGCCCTGGCCAAAGGATAGTATTCCTGGCTTAAAGGCTCTTTGTCAAAATCAGTGAGGAGCCGGTTTACATCATTTATAAAACGGAAGGATAAAACTAAGGCGGTATTTTTATCCAAAATTTCAATTTCTTCTTCAATCTTAGAGATATATTTCTTCAGGTTGCTGGCAAGTGTGCCCAAGATAGCAAGATCGGCCTGGCGTTCTGCCTTTGATTTTGCTTTTTCAGCTTCAATTATCGCAAGTATAGTCTTATTTTCAATAAGAGCTCTCTGCCTGGCGCAGATATTATAGTAATCCTCGGCAACTACTTCTCTGTTTACCAGCGGATACAGGAAACGAAGCTGACGGCCCTCTTTCGTATCGGCAGCAATATAGTCAATGACAGGTTGAGGTACAAATTCAGAAAGGATAGTATTTCCAACCGTTCTATCTTTAGCCGGGATATCATTTATATCGCTTAAAGCTTTTCTGATCTCCTTAACCGCCGGGTCAACACTGGATGGGATAGAAGATTTATGGAAGAAACCTGAATCATAAATTTCTTTAAGCCAAGGGTAGGGGACTATATCTTGGAAATAATCTATGTCGTCTTCGCCGGGCCTGGCTAAATCCTTGCCGGTCCTGGAGAAATAAACGACCCGGGCATGGGCCTTGGGATTGTTTAAAGTCTCAAGCAAGAGGGCTTTTTCATTCTTCTTCCCATATTCCTTGACTTTATCAGAGCCTACCAAATAGGTCCAGGCGGCATTAGGGTTGGCTACAAATAACCAGATAAACGCTGCCATATCCAAGTTGAAACGCCTTGCGCTCTCGTCAGCTCCGGATAAAAGCAGAGTTCCATTACCTTGAGATGAAAACATATCCACAATTTGTCCGCGTATCGGAGTCACTTCTAACCACCGAGACATTGTTTTATCACTGGCTACGGCAAGCCTAGCCATGGTGT
>JAQTNM010000204.1 GCA_028713875.1 Candidatus Omnitrophota bacterium
CCCGGAGGATATCGTGCTCATAGCCGGCAAAGGACATGAAGATTACCAGGCGTTAAAGAATAAAACCGTACATTTTGACGACCGGGAGGTTGCCAGGGGATGTTTAGCTGCGCAGAGATTTTAAAAGTTGTCAGTGGTAAGCTGGTGAACGGTTCAGCACAAGCGTCTGTCAGAGGCATTTCCACTGATTCCCGCACCATTAGGGCGGGAGAAGCCTTTCTGGCCATAAAAGGCAAGAATTTTGACGGCCACGATTATATAGACCGGGCCGCTAAAAAAGGCGCAAGCTGCATCATCAAAGAAAAAAAGAATAAGAATAAGGTCAGGGGCAATACCGCCTGCATAGAGGTCAGAGATACTTTGAAAGCGCTGGGAGATATTGCCGGGGCCTGGCGTAAAAGATTCAATATCCCTGTCATCGCAGTCAGCGGCTCAAACGGCAAGACTACCGCCAAAGATATGATCGCCTGGGTATTATCGCGCAAGTTCAGGGTTCTTAAGAACGAAGGCACTAAAAACAACCAGGTGGGATTACCCTTGACAGTGCTTAAACTTGATGATAGGTATAATATGATGGTTTTAGAGCTGGGCACCAATCATCCGGGAGAGATAGAGTATCTGGTAAAAATAGCCCAGCCTGATATAGGGGTTATCACCAACATCGGCCCGGCGCATCTTGAGCATTTCGGCAGTTTATCCGGGGTATTCAAAGAGAAGATCGTTTTAATCCGTAATTTAAAGAGCCCGGCCATAGCCGTATTAAATGCCGATGACCGGTTTTTAAAAGAAGAGATCGCCGGACAAACAAAATTGCCGTTCGTATTGGGGTTCGGCATTAAGAATCAGAGTGATTTTTTTGCTTCCGCTATCGCACAGCAGGGCCGGCGTCTTACTTTTTGCGTAAACCGCAGGCAGGAATATAAATTAAATACCGCCGGCTATAACAATGTCTATAATGCGCTTATTGCCAGCGCAATAGCCAGGATTTTCGGTTTAGGCTACGCGGATATATCCGCAAGGCTCAGGTGTTTTGATTTTCCTGCGGGCAGGCTTAAATTCGTCAGGCGCGGCAATGTAAATTTTATAGACGATACTTATAATTCTAACCCCGCTTCCCTCAAACATGCCTTGGAGGCGCTGGATAAATTCAGAACTTGCGGCCGCAAGATAATGGTCATAGGAGACATGCTTGAACTGGGCAGGAAAGCCAGGGCTTTTCATATCCAGGCCGGCAGGGATGCCGCTAAAGTTTGCGATTACCTCATCGCCGTAGGCAGGCTTTCTAAACTGGCGGCTGTCTCCGCCCGCAGCTGCGGATTAAGCCCGGAGAATATCTTTACCTGTATGACAAGCAGGCAGGCAGCCGGGATCTTACGGACTAAATTATCAGCCGGCAAAGATGACATTATACTGGTCAAGGGTTCGCGGGCCATGAAAATGGAAGAGATCTTAAAATAAGCTATGCTTTATTATCTGCTTTATCCCCTGCATGAAATAATCTCTTTTTTCAATATTTTCCGCTACATTACCTTCCGGGCGGCGATGGCGGCGCTGACGGCCTTTATATTGAGTCTGATCCTGGGACCTTTCATAATCAGGATGCTTAAGAAGAAGAAAATTGGAGAGAAAATAAGGAAAGAGGATAGCGCCAGATTATACGAACTGCACAGCAGCAAGGAAGATACGCCTACCATGGGCGGGATCCTGATATTAGTGGCGATAGTCCTGTCTACTTTGCTGTGGGCTGAGGTTTATAACCGCTACATAATACTGGCGCTTTTTGGCACGGTGTGGTTGGGCTTGACGGGATTCATCGATGATTACCTGAAGCAGGTAAAGAAAAAATCAAAAGGCCTGACCGCAGCGGCAAAATTTACCAGCCAGGTTATTTTGGGGCTGATCGTAGGCCTCATTCTTTTTGCCGATCCCCAGACAAGCACCAGGATAGATGTCCCCTTTTTTAAAGATGTAGCTTTGGATTTGGGTGTCTTTTATATCCTTTTTGTTATCCTCCTGATCACCGCTTCATCCAACGCCGTAAACCTTACCGACGGCCTGGACGGCCTGGCAATAGGCACGGTGATTATGGTCGCCGTGGCTTTCAGCGTTTTGAGTTATGTAAGCGGCAATATCAGGTTCAGCGATTATCTGCTCATACCTTATATTAAAGGCAGCGGAGAATTAACGGTATTCTGTGCCAGCATTTTAGGGGCGGGCCTGGGGTTTCTTTGGTTTAATTGTTACCCGGCCTCCATTTTTATGGGCGATGTAGGGTCTTTGGCCTTAGGAGGGGCCCTGGGGATCGTGGCGTTATTGATAAAAAAAGAGTTGCTTTTAGTCATTGTCGGTGGCATATTTGTGTTAGAGGCTTTATCGGTTATTCTCCAGGTATGTTCTTATAAGTTGACCGGCAAGCGGATATTCAAGATTGCGCCTTTGCACCACCATTTTCAATTCCTCGGCTGGCCGGAAAACAAGGTTATCGTGAGATTCTGGATTGTCGCCAGTCTCCTGGCACTCCTTACGCTGGTTACCTTGAAGATAAGATAATTAAAAGCCCTAAGCTTCCGACAAATTCAAAACGTAAAACTAAAGGTGCAAAGCCAGAACCCAGAACTAAAAATTATCAAGTTCCGTTAGGGATTTTTAAATTTTAAATT
>JAQTNM010000205.1 GCA_028713875.1 Candidatus Omnitrophota bacterium
CGCCGATATGCCAGATGCGTCCGGATTCATTCTTGAGGTAAAAAGAACGCTTTATTACGCTGTTACTTTTTACCATGCCGAGATCCCAGATATAGGCATCGGCCCTGTCCGCATTTTCCTGTCCGGGGCCGGCTGTCTGGGCGCGGGAATAAGGGGCTGCTGCGAAAAATGACGCGGATAAAAAAAGCATGAATGCTGATAAACGCGTCAAGTTCCTCATGGCTGCAGGATCAGAAATATGCCTAAACTAAAAAATAGGAGCGCCATTAATATTTTTACAGTCAGGATCTGCTTTTTCAAAAAACCGGAGAATTGCCCGGA
The DNA here is from genome assembly GCA_028713875.1 of Candidatus Omnitrophota bacterium. Lineage (GTDB taxonomy): Bacteria > Omnitrophota > Gorgyraeia > Gygaellales > Profunditerraquicolaceae > JAQTNM01. Next base: position 322 of record JAQTNM010000205.1, read on the forward strand.
AGTGGTGCCGAATAAAGCCAGTATCAATATTACAAAAAGCGGCAGGATAAACATAAGATTATAAAGCAGGAGAAAAACCAGCGCCTGTAATTTCAGGGGCGACGTCTTTAAAACAAAGGTTATCGTCGGCAGATACACCTGTCCGGTGCATACCGCCTCCAATATAGAGACGAGGAACCCGGTGGCAAGTGCAGCCAGGATAAGACTTAAAAGCGGCCTGGATATAACCGCCTTATCGCCCTTATTTTTCCGGTAGTATCTCCCGATTACCGAATGTATCCGGTTTTTTACCGCCGGCGGCAGCTGCAAGGCCAAACCTTCTGTCCGGCCTGTTTTTTTAAATTTATAAAAATCATACAGCGCAAACACGCCAAAGACTATGCTTAAGAGCCCGATACTTATGTTAAATATCCTGGCCACTAACCAGAAGTTTTTCATCCGGTACAGGAACCCGAAAATACCTATCCCGATAAACAGATACGTAAGGAATACCGAAATGATAAAAGACAGGCCGATAAAGGCCAGCTCTTTTTTTCTGTATCCCTGCAGCGCCAGGAATGAGATAAAAAATACGATCACGGTAAAGGCGCAGGGGTTAATGCCGTCAACCAAACCCGCGCTCATTACCGCCAGCGGCTCAAAGCTGCCGAAACGCTTGATCAGGTCTATATGCGGCAGGGAAAACTCTGACTGCGGCAGGGAGAAAACAAGCGTCCTGGAAATAAGACGGCTCAGGCGTTCCCGGACCCGGCCTTCTCCGTTTAAGAAATTCCCCTCAAAATAAAATACCGGCAGGCTGTTTTTTATCTTTACGTTGCGGCTTTTCTCCAGCGCAAGGAGCAGTTTATAGTTTCCGATATCATCAATATCGCGGTACTCAAGTTGGACCCTGCCTGCAAACCTCTTCTCTATTTCAGGCAGGACCTCCGCTTTTATCTGGGTGCATCTATGGCATCCCGGAGAATAAAAAACAATCAGCTTTCGCGGTGCCGCGGCTTTCTCTTCGGCATGCGCCAGAGAAGGTAATATTAAAAAAAACAATCCGAAAGCTATGATCTTTATTTTTTTCATTTAAATATATGCGGAGGGTAAGGCTTTTTAGGCGTGCTTTTCTGCGTCCGAGATTATCTTCAGGATTTCTTTTCTGTTTTTTGCCCTTCTTAAAAGCTCTACTATGAATTTATCCCTGACCAGACTTGATATCTGCGCCAATACTTTAAGATGCGCGCCTACTTCGTTTTTGGAAGAGGCCATCGCAAAAAATAAATAGGTCTTCTCTCCGTCAAGCGCGCCGAAGTCTATGCCGCTGTCTTTCCTGGCAAAAGCAATGATAAAATCTCCCACCCCTTCGGACTTGGCATGGGGTATTGCTACGCCGTTACCGATTCCGGTTGAGCCTAATCTTTCCCTTTCCAGCATCGCCTTCAGGAAAAGTTTCTTATTCTTTATCTTGCGCGATTTGCTTAATAACTCAACCAGCTGTGAAATGGCCTCGTTCTTATTTTTACTCTGCAGCTCCAGGTCTATGAGGTTTTCCTTCAGGACCCTGGATAATCTGATATCTTTATGCACTGAGCTCACTTATTATTCAACCGGTATGACGATCTTCTGGCCCACTTTAAGCTTATTGGGATTCTTAATTTTATCTTTGTTCAATTCGTAGAGGTATTTCCAGCGGTAAGGCTTGCCGTATTGCTCCTGGGCGATCCTGGAAAGGGTGTCGCCTTTTTTAACGACGTATTCTTTTGTAGAAACCTTTATGGGTGTTTCCAAAACCTCCTCTTTTTCCTCGACGTATTTGCCTTCCTCAAGCTTGGCTTCCGCAGGCAGGCCTTGCGCTTGGCCCTCATAAGGAATCATCACTTCCTCGACCTCTGCGACCATAAACTGTGCGTTCCTGTCTTTCTGCATCCCTACCAGATCGGTAATGGGGGCTATGGCGTTGAGTTTGCCGCGGCTTATGATCTTAATCCTCTCCTGCGGCATACCGTTATCCAGCATGAACTTTTCTACCGCCTCTGCCCGGCGCCTGCCTAATTTCTCATTATATTTCTCTGAGCCGCGGATATCGCAGTTGCCGGTGATAAGGATAGAGGCCTGCGGGTTCTTCTTCAGGGAATTCAGGGCCTCTTCCAGAACGGGTATAACATCCTCTCTTAATTTAGCCTTATCGTAATCGAAATAGATCTTTACGTTCTTGATGATTTTTTTGATCAGCAGGGAAGGCCTGGGTTCCTCAGGCTTAGCCGGGGGGAGTTCATCTTCTTTATAATCAAAAATAATCTTGCGCACATAACAATATCCGCG
>JAQTNM010000206.1 GCA_028713875.1 Candidatus Omnitrophota bacterium
TAGATATCCCTTATTCTATTGAAGACGCTGATATAATCCGGGCTTGAGTAATCCGGGTATGTCCATTGCCATGGGATAAAAGACTTATTCTTGTAAGTCAGGGTTATTTCGGCGAATATCCCTTTATCGAGATAGATCCTGTGATTGTAATTTTTAGTCGACGCCAGTACCAGCTTGGCCATGTCCAGATAGCCCGGGTCGATGTTTATCAGGCGGTTAGCGCCCAGGGAAAATTTTTTCTCTATTTTGTTGGTGAATATCTTTATCCTGCAGAGCCTTTCCGGGGAAACGAGCTTTTTGAATGAAATGAATTTCTTCCGCAGGCCGTCTCCGAACTCTTCGCTGTAGTAAGATGTATGGGTAAAAGCCAGCGGCGGGCTTTCATAATCGGTTTTCCCGAAAGCCTTGTTCAATAAAAACAAGGAGCCGCTGAGGGCATCCTGGTCCTTAAAAATAAAGCCGGCAATCAGTTTTACCGGTTGGGCTTTTTGTATTGTCCCCATTTCTTTAGAAAGGGCCTAAAGGGAGTTTTTGGGCAGGAATTGGCTGATATATTCGGCGATCTTCTTGCGCTGGTTTTCCTGGATGCCGTTAAAGAAAACGGCAACGTTATAACCGCCTTTGTTTTCGTCTATGGAACGCACGATCACGCCCTTGCATTCCACGTCGATGTTCCTTTTCTTGCCGGCGGAAGTCACAGGCAGGACTACTTTTACCGCGATCCGGGTGAAAGGCGGAATATATTTATCCAGATGGCAGTATGCCCCTACGCAGCTCACATTTTCGGTTGAGGTGCTGAAATTATAGCCGTTTGCCGCGATCTTTATTGGCAAGGCGTGGTCTATCCGGGGGTGGAGCCTTCTCTCTGCCGGTTTTTCTTTCATTTTTTCTCTTGCGCTTCTTTGGATTTCAGGAGGAACGCGCGCCAGCATCTTTTGGTGCAATAGAATTTTCCGTCCCTGTAATACCTTTTTAACTTTTTGAGGGGTTTGTTGCAAGCCAGGCAATTCGTCTGTTTCTCTACCGGAGCTGCCGCTGTTTCTGTCTTTGCTGCCGTATCCGCTGCCATTGATATCCTTTCTATTGCCTTTTCATTAAAATAGCGTCGTTATCCAAGTGTTAATATACCATACCTTTATATACCTGTCAAATATTTTGAGCCGGCGCGTCAGGCTGGGGCATGGCCATCGGGGTGGTATTTATGAGAGACAGCAGGTATTTGCGCAAGAGGGTGAATTTCCCGTGGTGGCTGAAAAGTATCTTGAGAAAATCGTTATAATCGTTCAGGGCCGACCAGGCGTACCCGCAGGCTATCTCATGATGGCTGTAATTGGCCTCTTCGAATTTGACCGTAAGCCGCATAAACGGCTCGTTGCCCGTAAATCTCTCTTTGACTTGCCGGGCGTATGGTAAGGGCGCGACAGTATCTTTGTGTTTCATGCCGAATATGCGCAGGATTTTTTTGGAGTTGTTATAAAGCCCGATAATGAAAGGTCCCGGGTTTTACTCTATTTTGCTCTTTAGGGCATTTTTCTTATTCTCGGTTATGAAGAAAAGCGCGGCGAAGCCTATAACGGTCAAGACGAAGATGATGAACAGGGTTTTGAACGCCTGGAGCGCCAGGTATCCCCAGGTAAAGAGTACTTCGACGCGCGCCGGCAGGCTCTTTAGCCCGGAATATTCGGCGATGACAGAAGCCCTGCCTAATCTTAGGGGCTGCACTTTGCCCTTGTCTATTTTAACCAGCCGGGGCTTGTCCAGGAGCCATTTGACCGAGGAAGTTATGTCAATGCGGGAAGAGTCCGTAAGCAGCCCTTCCGCCTTAAAAACCGAATTTTTTCCCATTGTCAGGGACATGTTTTCCGGTGCGAGGATAATGGAAACCAGATCCGGCGGGGTTACTTTCACCGCCGCGGGAAAACTCTTTATGCCTTTGAAACTGGCGTAGACATTGCTTTCTCCCTCCTTGAGCGCTTCGATCTTTCCGGCGGCCTCTACCCGGATGATATTTTCGTCAGTACCTGACCACTGCGCGAGGTCGGTAAGGTCTTCGTCGGAATTATCGTCGTATAAACCTATCGCTTTGAGGTGCGTATTTTGTCCGGCAGGAATGGTGATATTGTCAGGGACGATGTTCAGGAAATGTAAATTCCTGTTTTCCCTGCTCATCCTTTTCTTCAGGTTCTCTACTTCCCTCCTGATGTCTTTCTTTATCTTGCCTGGAGATTCCGTTTTTTGCTGCTGGGGCGCGGATAGCGCGACTGCATTCACCCTGGCAGCGACGATCACCTTCGAAGGCACGCTCCTCCTGCCCTTCATGCCTGCGGTTACCTCGGTTACGCCCGTGGAAGACGCCAGGAATACGCCCTCTCCTTGCGTAGACAGTATATCCTCGTCCGCTATCTCCCAGTCTGCCTGGCCGGTTATCTCTTCTACTTTGTTGTTAAAATATGTGGCGAATGCCTTCATGCTTAAGCCTTTTCCGGCAGAGACAAATGGCAATTCGGGCAAGAGAGTGATATTCTTCAAGTCTTTCTCGCCTTCCTTTATCGAGCCTTCGCGGACATCAACGGCCTGGGG
>JAQTNM010000207.1 GCA_028713875.1 Candidatus Omnitrophota bacterium
AGAAGTCATCTTTTTTATAGAAGAGAATAAAATTAAATTGGGCGTCTCATATGATGAGCTCCTTGACATCCTGGTATCCAACTCGCTGGAAAGCCACGAAGCAGAACACGGCGAAGGGTTCTGGACCGACCACTGGACCTATAACCTCGACCTCCTGGAGAATTATTTCTCTCTTTACCCGGAAAAACGCAGGGAAATAATTTTTGACAAGCGGATATTTACCTTCTTTGACAATGCCGAGGTTATCAAGAACCGCCGGGATAAATACGTGCTCAGGGACAAAACACCCAAACAATTGCATTCGGTAGTGCTGGATTCGGCAAAAAAAGAGATGATCCGTAAACGCACCGCCCACCCCCACCTGGTACGCACAGAGTACGGCCTGGGCCGGGTTTACCAAACTACCCTGATGAACAAATTACTCTGCCTGCTTGCCAACAAACTGGCTTCGCTGGATCCCTTTGGCACAGGCATAGAAATGGAAGCCGACAAACCGAACTGGTTTGATGCCTTAAACGGCCTGCCCGCTATTTTTGGCTCATCCCTGTGCGAAACCTTTGAGCTAAAGCGCCTGACGCTAATCATAAAGGACCTGTTAGAAGAATCAGGCATGGAAGTAATTCATATTACCGAGGAAATAAACGTTTTCCTGACGGGTCTGGATAAACTTCTACAGGAATACCTGAACAGCAGTTCTACAGAGAGGGACTTTCAATATTGGGATAAAAGCTATTCTCTTAAAGAAGAATACCGCGCAAAGACCAGGTTCGGATTCTCAGGCAAGGAACCAGAAACTTCAGTTGCGGAGCTAATCGCTATTTTAAAACGCGCTCTCGCCAAGATCGATGCCGGTATTGATAGGGCCTTCGATAAGAAATCCAATGTCTATACCGCTTATTTTATAAACGAAGTCAGCCAATACCGGCTCATAAAAGAGCATTTTATCCAGCCTCTTAAATTTACGCAAAAAAAGCTCCCCGCTTTCCTGGAAGCGCAGATGCATGCCTTGCGTATAGCCCCGGATACCAAAACAGCCAAAATCCTCTACGGCGGCATAAAAAGAAGCCCGCTTTATGACACCGGTCTCAAGATGTACAAATGCACGGCTTCTTTATCGCAGATGCCGGAAGAGATCGGCCGCTGCCGTGTGTTTACTCCCGGCTGGCTTGAGCATGAATCGATATGGCTGCATATGGAATATAAATACCTTCTGGAAGTATTACGCAGCGGGCTTTATGAGGAATTCTACGCCGATTTTAAAAATGCGCTTATCCCCTTTCAGAACGCCGCTCGCTACGGACGCAACATCCTGGAAAACTCTTCATTCCTGGTCTCCAGCGCCTTCCCCGATAAAAAATTACACGGCAGGGGATTTGTGGCCAGGCTCTCCGGATCAACCGCTGAATTCTTAAGCATATGGCTGGCGATGAACCTTGGACCAAATCCTTTTTTCCTGGTTAACGGAGAGCTGAATTTTAAATTTGAACCGAAACTGGCCGGATGGTTATTCCGTAAAAAGGAAAAGACTTATTCTTTCAATTTCCTGGGAAGGATAGATGTGGTTTATCATAATGCGCTTCGCAAAGATACATTCGGCAAAAAAGGCGCTACCTGCAAAAAAATACTCTTTAACGATAAAGCCGGCAACCCCGTTGAAATAACCGGCAATACCATCCCCGCCCCTTATGCCCTGCAAGTAAGAGACCGCAAGATCAAACGCATTGATATTTATTTGGAAGATTAGAACTTCCGGCGGTAATACATCCGGATAATATGCTGGGTATCCAGAGTAAGAAGGGTGCCTCCATAGGGATCTATATTCCTGTTACCTATGGAGGTAATGTCGCCTGCTCCGTACTGCAGGATCAATTCATCGTCTTTTGAAGGCAGGTACCTGAATTCAGTGGAGAAATTATGGTGACCTGTCATATCGGTGATCCCCGACTGCAGGTCTTGAAGGTCCTGACACCGCGAATAGGTATATTTTAAAACCATGCCGAATTTCTTGGTAGGCATATAAGCGAACTCCAGACCCACGTGGTTCATATTATCAGAGGTAATTGAGGCAGCCTTAAACTCATTATAGGTATAGTCAAGGTATATCTCCATATTTTTAAACGGTGCGAACCTCAAGCCGCACTTGGCGATATTATAGTATTCATACGGCGGCACCGGGAAATAGGCTTGATTGTAGAGAAAGGGCTGAATGTACCGGTATAGATTATTGTTCTCATAATAACTTCCGTAGTAGGTAGTGTCGTTCCTTAATACGCTGCGCGGAAAGTCCGCATACATCAGGGTGTAATCGTTCGTACGTTGATATATGCCGTTTACGCTCAACCAGTCAAAAAAGTCATAGTTCAGGCCTATGGAACCTGTCTTCATGGACGGGTCTACCCCGTCCGGGATTGATGAATTAAGGAAGAAGTTCCCTGTGCTGCCGTCATATACGGTCGGGTCTATCCCGCCTAATGTTTTAGGCAAACGGTGGTAAATCCCCAGGGCCTTGGCAGTCAGCTTGTTGGT